>NZ_JBFARL010000005.1:0-89101 GCF_040674655.1 Actinomadura sp. NPDC049753
GTGCGTTCGGCGACGCCGCCGCCCGCGGCCGCGACGCCGCTGCTGGCGAGGACGGCGCCGGCCACGCCCAGGGCCACGATGGTGCGGGGCCCGCGGCGGCGCGGGCCGGGCCCCGAGGGGGCGGGCGGTTCGGGGGCGTCGCAGGCCTGGTCGTCGACGTCGACGATCAGGGCGCGCAGGAGCCGCACCGCGGGGTCGCGGTCGTCGGAGGGCTCCGCGGAGTCGCGGTCGTCGTCCTGCGGGACGGCGGGGCGGGCTTCGGCCGGGGCCTCGCCGGGGCCCTCACCGGGGGCGGCGGAACCGGCACCGTCCCGTGCCGCCAGCGACTCGAAGAGCGCGTCGGTCCGCCGCACCGCGGACAGGTCCACGGGCGGGACGGCAGGCGCCCGGGACCGCGGCGGCCGCGCCGGGGCGTCGCCGCGGTGGGCGGGGTCGTCCGGATCCGGGGCGCCCCGCAGGCCGGTGAGGGGGCCGCGCTCCGTCAAGCGATCGACTCCTCTCTGGCCATCGCACGCAGCCGGGCCAGGGCCCGGTGCTGCGCGACCCGTACCGCCCCCGCGGACATGCCCAGCACATTACCGGTCTCCTCCGCCGACAGGCCCGCGACGACCCGCAGCAGCACCAGCTCGCGCTGGTGCTCGGGCAGCCGGGTGAGCAGGTCGCGGGCGCGCTGCGCCTCGATGTAGCGGACCACCGTCTCCTCGGGGCCCGGGCGGTCGTCCGGACCGTCCGGCAGGTCCTCGGTGGGCACGGCGGCGCGGACCGCGCTGCGCAGCGCGTCCGCGATCTTGTGCGCGGCGATGCCGAAGACGAAGGACGCGAACGGCCGGCCCATGTCCCGGTAGCGGGGCAGGGCCGACAGGACGGCGATGCAGACCTCCTGCGCCACGTCGTCGGCGATGTGGTACTGCCCGGAGACCCGGCCGAGCCGGGCCCGGCAGTACCTGACGATCATGGGCCGCACCTCGGCGATGAGGACCTCGATGGCGCCCGGGTCGCCCTGCACGGCGAGATGGGTCAGCTCCCTGAGGTCGCCGTCGCCCGCGTCCGCGGCGCGCAGCGCCCGCGCCGAACGGGCGGTGTCGCGGGGGGCGGGAGGGGCGGGCCCGTTCGAGGGGTCGGCAGCGCGCGCGGTCATGGTCCCGGCGAAGCATCCCTCGGTCACGTCAAGCATGATGCCCAGCACCCCCGGGCGTGTCTCCACTGTCCTCTACAACGGAATGGTCACAGTGCGGGAGCGAACCTGGAGTTATTACGCGTCGTGGTCATCGTGCTGCCGGGCGTGGCGGGCGGGACGGCCACTCGGCCGCGACGCGGCGAGACCCCCGCCCGGACGGACGGGGGTCTCGCCTACTGCTTCCCGGACGGGACGAGCCCGCCGGTCGGCCGATCTCAGTGGCCGTGGCCGTGACCGTGGCCGTGGCCGCCGCCGGCGGCCTCGTCGGCCTCCTCCGGCTTGTCGACCACGAGCGCCTCGGTGGTGAGGAGCATGCCCGCGATGGAGGCGGCGTTGGTGACCGCCGAGCGGGTGACCTTCACCGGGTCGATGACGCCCTGGGCGATGAGGTCGCCGTACTCGCCGGTGGCGGCGTTGTAGCCGTGCCCGGCCTGCAGCGCCTCCACCTTGGAGACGACGACGTAGCCCTCCTGGCCGGCGTTCTCGGAGATCCAGCGCAGCGGCTCGAGCAGCGCGCGGCGGACCGCCTCGGCGCCGGTCGCCTCGTCGCCGGACAGGCCGAGGGCGCCGAAGCCCTCCTTGGCGACGTGCACCAGGGCGCTGCCGCCGCCGGAGACGATGCCCTCCTCGATCGCCGCTCGGGTCGCCGAGATGGCGTCCTCCAGGCGGTGCTTCTTCTCCTTCAGCTCCACCTCGGTGGCGGCGCCGACGCGCAGCACGCAGACGCCGCCGGCCAGCTTGGCCAGGCGCTCCTGCAGCTTCTCGCGGTCCCAGTCGGAGTCGCTGTTCTCGATCTCCACCTTGATCTGGTTGATCCGGGCGGTGACCTCGTCCGCCGAGCCCTCGCCGTCGACGATGGTGGTGGCGTCCTTGGTGACGGTGATCCGGCGGGCGCGGCCGAGGTCCTCCAGCCCGATCGAGTCGAGCTTGAGGCCGATCGCCTCGCTGACGACCTGGCCGCCGGTCAGGGTGGCCATGTCGCCGAGCATCGCCTTGCGGCGGTCGCCGAAGCCGGGCGCCTTGACCGCGACGGACAGGAAGGTGCCGCGGATCTTGTTGGCGACGAGCAGCGCCAGCGCCTCGCCCTCGACGTCCTCGGCCACCACGAGCAGCGGCTTCTTGGTCTGGGCGACCTTCTCGGCCAGCGGCAGGAACTCCTGCACGTTGGAGATCTTGCCGTCCACGATCAGCACGTAGGCGTCCTCCAGGACGGCCTCCATGCGCTCGTGGTCGGTGACCATGTGCGGCGACAGGTAGCCCTTGTCGAACTGGAGGCCCTCGGTGAACTCCAGCTCGAGGCCCATCGTGTGGGCCTCCTCGACGGTGATGACGCCGTCCTTGCCGACCTTCTCGAACGCCTCGGCGATCAGCTCGCCGATCTGCGGGTCCTGCGCGGAGATGGTCGCGACGTGCGCGATCTCGCCCTTCTCCTCGACCTCGCGGGCCGACTTCAGCAGCTGGTCGGAGACGTACTGGGCGGCCGTGTCGATGCCCCGCTTGAGGGCGAGCGGCGAGGCGCCGGCCGCCACGTTGCGGATCCCCTCGCGGACCAGCGCCTGCGCGAGGACGGTCGCCGTGGTGGTGCCGTCGCCCGCGATGTCGTTGGTCTTGGTCGCCACTTCCTTGGCGAGCTGGGCCCCGAGGTTCTCGTAGGGGTCCTCCAGCTCCACCTCGCGGGCGATGGTGACGCCGTCGTTGGTGATCGTCGGCGCGCCGAACTTCTTGTCGATGACGACGTTGCGGCCGCGCGGGCCGATCGTCACCTTGACGGCGTCCGCGAGAGCGTTGACGCCGCGCTCAAGAGCCCGGCGAGCGTCCTCCTCGAACTCCAGGATCTTCGCCATGCGGATACTCCTCTTTCACGCGATCCGCCCCGGCGGGCCGCCCGAAGGCGGCGCCGACCGGGGCGGGTGCATCACGTCTCGGTGATTACTTCTCGATGACCGCGAGCACGTCGCGGGCCGAGAGGACGAGGTACTCCTCGCCGTTGTACTTGACCTCGGTGCCGCCGTACTTGCTGTAGAGCACGACCTCGCCGACCTTGACGTCGACGGGGACGCGCTCGCCCTTGTCGTCGACGCGACCCGGGCCAACGGCAAGGACGGTGCCCTCCTGGGGCTTCTCCTTGGCGGTGTCCGGAATCACCAGGCCCGACGCGGTGGTGGTCTCGGCCTCAAGCGGCTGGACGACGATGCGGTCCTCAAGCGGCTTGAGAACAACCTTGGTGGCGGTCGTCACGATCTGACCTCCCCTTCGATTGGTCCTCGGCCGGCCACGGATGACCGACCAGCACATGTGACAGAAGAGGCGACCCTGGACCGGCCTGCCGTCGCGGGTGCCAGACCGACCTTCGTCGCTGTATTTGGCACTCTACCCTTGAGAGTGCCAGTCGTGAGACTATTCCGTGCCCGTTACCCCGTCAACACGGACACGAACCCGCCCGGCGGCCGTCCCCGGACGTTCACCCGCGGCCGCGGTCCGGTCTCCGCCGTCCGGCTCGGCCGCTAACTTCCACCCTATGGACATCGCGTCGTTCCGGGCCCTGAGCACCCCCTCCGGCCAGGCGCTCCTCAGGGAGACGGCCGAGGCGGACGTGAGCGAGGACGGTCTGCTCGCCACGGCGTCGCGGCTGCGGGAGCGGCACGATCCTCCGCTCGTGGCCGCCGCGCTGACGCAGGTCCGGTTGCGGAGGAGGGCGCGGGCAAAGTTCGGGGCGGACGCCGACCGCATGTACTTCACGCAGGCGGGGCTTGAGCAGTCGACGCGCGCGAGCGTGGCGGCCTACCGCGCCGGAAGGTTCGCGGACCGGCTGCCCGGCGCGCGCGTGCTGGAGCTGGGATGCGGGATAGGCGCCGACCTCATCGCCCGAGCGCGCGCGGGCCTGGCCGGGGACGGCGTGGAACTGGACCCGCTGACCGCCGAGGTGGCCCGCGCCAACGTGGCCGCCTTCGGGCTGGACGATCTCGCCTCCGTCCGGGTCGGGGACGCCACCGAGGAGGACCCGGCCGGGTTCGACGCGGTCTTCGCCGATCCTGGACGGCGCACGGCGCGGGGCCGCGTCTTCGATCCCCGTTCGTATGAGCCGCCGCTCGACGTCGTCCTGGCCATGGCCGGCCAGGTGCCCGCGGCCTGCGTGAAGGTCGCGCCTGGCATTCCGCATGAGGCCGTACCGGACGACGCAGAGGCCGAGTGGGTCTCGGTCGGGGGTGAGGTCAAGGAAGCAGCCCTCTGGCTGGGCGGGCTGGCCGGGGAGGTGGGTCGGCGGGCCACTCTCCTCGCGTCCGACACCCATCTCTCGGGAACAGAGCCTCACACGAAAGCAGAGCCTCAGGTGTGGACCCTGACTCCCCAGCGGCTGGACGACCCGGACGTACGCGCGTGGGGCCGTTACCTGTACGAGCCTGACGGCGCCGTGATCCGGGCCCATCTGGTCGGCGAAGTCGCGGACCTGGTCGGCGGCGGCTTGGCGGACCCCCACATCGCGTACGTCACCTCCGACGAGCTGCGCCCGACGCCCTTCGCCTCCGCCTACGAGGTAGAGGACGTGCTGCCGTTCTCCGTGAAGCGGCTGCGTGCCGAGCTGCGCCGCCGCGAGATCGGCGTGCTGACCGTCAAGAAGCGGGGTTCCGCCGTCGACGTCGACCGGCTCCGCCGCGACCTCGGCTTCGGGGGGCGCCGCGCGGGACGCGGCGCCAAGGAGCTGACCCTCGTGGTGACGCGCGTGGGGCGCGATCCCGTCGCCCTGCTGACGCACCCCGTCCCAGCGGCCTGACCGGCCGGTCGCCGGGGCCTGACCCGCCCGGGGCGGGCTCCGCCCGGCAACCCTGCCCAAAGATCTCCCACTCGGCGGCGCAACGCCAAGGGGGACCGGGCGACGCGCCATGGCGGTGCAAATCATCGACGCTTTCCGGCATTGCGCGCACCAGGGATTGCGGCCGCCCGGCAAGGGCACGGCGCGGCGCGGGAATCGGCTCGCCGAGATCAACCGGCGCGATAACACCAAGGCAGGTTCACCGGCCGGGACGCCCGTCCCCCTAAAGCCCTCCCGAAAAGGGCCCGAACCCGCCCCTCGGCATCACGCGCGACGCGCGCGCGTCGGGCCGGTGTGGCCGTCCCCGAGGTTCGGGAACTGCCGATGTTGGACGAGATGTACGGACAGAACGGCACCCGGAACGCCGGACCCGTCCCGCACCGCCCGCCACCGTCCACGCCACCTATCCCCCCAACAAGGGCAATAAGCGTGAAACGGAAACCCCGCCGCGCATTCGGCGATATCTCGCTATCCCGTCTAGTCGGATAACAGGCGCATTCCGCAGAACTCGCAATCTTCTCTGCTACCCGTTTTAGCCGCGCTCTACACGCACTACAGTGGCCACTCCAGAGATTCATTTGCCGTGCGTCATTTCGTCGCGCCGGCACACGAAGGAGCATCGGGTGGAAACGAATCACAACTTCCTGCAGACGGGGGGTCAACCGGTCTCGGATCGGATGCGGGAGTTGCTCGCCCGTGCGGCGCAGGACCACGTCTACGAACAGCGCTCACAGGGTCAGGTCCTCGACGAGATCCGCCAGCGCCTGGAAGGCATGGAGTGGCTTCTCCGCGAGGTCCGGGAGCGCGAGCTCAGCGGGCTGACCGGACAGATCGAGAGCGTCCGCGGGCAGGTCGACGACCTGTCCGGAAAGCCCCCTGAATGGGCCGAGGGCCTGGCCGAGCACATCGAGGCGTTCGGCGAGCGGGTCAAGCCCGTCGCCGAGCTGCCCGCGCTGTGGGCCGACGTCGGCGTGGTGGCCGAGAACGTCGACGAGGGCCTGACCCGCATCCAGGCCGTCCTCGACTCCGCGCAGCAGATCACCGACGCCACCCAGCAGGCGTCGCAGCGCATGGACGAGATGACCAAGCGGCTGGACAAGCTCCAGGGCAGCATGGAGGCCGCGTCCGTCCGCTTCAACCGGCTCGACAAGTCGCTCGCGGAGCTCGGCCACCGGTCCGAGCGGCTCGAACACTCGGTCAACGGGGTCACGTCACGGGTCGACCAGGCGCTCGGCGAGATGGCCGAGCGGATGGAGCAGGGCCTTGAGGCGGTCAACGGCCGGGTCGAGGGCGTCGGCGGCCGCCTCGACGGGCTCGACGGGCGGCTGGACGGCGTCGACGGGCGCCTCGAAGGGGTCTCGGGCAAGCTGGGCGGGCTGGACGGCCGGTTCGAGAGCGTCGACGGGCGCCTCGACGGGCTCGGCGAGCGGATCAACCGGCTGCCCGCCACGCTGGAGATCGCCGAGGTGCACCGGCTGCTGGCCGAGATCGCGCGGCGCCCGGCGGCCGAGTACGGCGACCGGTTCGACGCGCTGGAGAAGCACCTCGCCGAGGCCGTCGACCCGCTGATCGAGGAGCTGCGCGCCCGGCCCGACCGCGACGAGGTCAAGGCCACCATGTCGCAGATCGCCGAGACCGCCTACAGCGACGTCGCCAAGCGCATGGACGAGTTCTCCCGCAGGTTCGAGGACGTGCACGACGACGTCCGCAAGCGCATCGAGAACATCCACGAGGAGGTCACCAAGCGGGTCGACAGCGCGCTGGAGGAGTTCACCGCGCAGGTCGACATCGTCTCCCGCCGCGTCGAGTCGGTGCACGCCGACGTCGCCAAGCAGGTCGAGTCCGTGCACAGCGAGATGTCGCGGCAGGTCAGCGGCGTCCACCACGACTTCGGCAAGCGGATCGGCGACATCCACCAGGACGTCACGCGGCAGGTCGGGAGCATCCACGACGACGTCGCCAAGCAGGTCGGGACCATGCAGGAGGACGTCGCGCGGCAGGTCGGCGGCGTCCAGGCCGAATTCGCGAGGCGGGTGGAGAGCATGCAGGACGAGGCCGCGCGGCGCGCCGACGCGGCGCAGGCGGATTTCGCCAAGCGCTTCTCCCATGTCGAGGACGAGGTCGGCCGGAAGATGGACGGCGTCCACGACGATGTGTCCAAGCAGGTCAACGCGGTGCACGAGGACGTGCTGAAGCGGCTGTCCACCCTGGAGGAGACCATGCTCGCGCTCGCCGAGGCGCTGCTGCGTCCCCGCCGCGAGACCAAGGACTGACGAGCGTCCGGGTGGGGCCGGCGCGGGCCCCACCCGGCATCCTGATACCTCCCGGTATTCGCGGCATTCGTCCCGCGAACCCCCGGGACGACCGAAGATGCTTCTTTCATGTCACCCCGATGACGTGCGTTTTGTTACTTTCCGTCTTCGCAAAACCACTCCCAATACCCTTCGGAATCCGTTTTCATGGATCAGGTGACCCACCTACCGGCTCCCTGCCTGCCGACCGGCGTCCCGCCCGGGCACACCACCCTGCGATGGGTGGAGGAATGCCTCGGCAAGGGCGCCGAGGTCCGCATGGTGCGGCCCCTCGCCGGCGGCTCCGCCCACGCCAACCACGCCCTCCTCGTCGAGAGCCGCTCCGGTGAGGAGCACCACCTCGTCCTGCGCCGCTGGACCTCCCGCGAGGCCGCTCCCCGCCACTGCTACGGCGACGCCGAGTTCTCCCCCGAGCGCGAGATCGCGGCGCTCGCGCTGCTCGCCAGCAGCAAGATCCCCGCACCGTCCCTGGTGGCCGCCGACCCGTCGGGCGCCTACTGCGACGTCCCGGCCCTGCTCCTCACCCGGCTCCGGGGCCACCCGCCGCGCCCCTCCCACGACGACCTGCCCGAGTACCTGATCCAGCTCGCCGCCGCGCTGCTGTCGGTGCACGAGCTGAACGGCGCGTCCACGATGCCGCCCTACGTCCCGCACAACCGCCTCGACGTGCGGCTCCCGCCCAAGCACGCGCTCCGCCCCGACCTGTGGGAACGCGCCTTCGAGGTCGCCGCCCGGCCCGCCCCGGAGGCGCCCTCCCGGTTCATCCACCGCGACTACCACGCCGACAACACCCTGTGGTCGTACGGCGGGCTCACCGGCATCGTCGACTGGTCGGACGCCTCGTCCGGCCCCGTCTCGGTCGACATCGCCTGCATGCGCCGCGGCCTGGCCCTGCGTTACGGCGCGTCCGTCGCCGACCGCTTCCTGTGCTCCTTCGACCAGGTCTCCGGCGGCCACGCGCACGACCCGTACTGGGACGTCCGCGGCCTCCTCGACCTGCTCCCCGAGGACGGCGTCCGCATGATCGACGAGCCGCAGGTCCCCCTCTACGAGGACTACCTCGACCGGCTCCTCGCCCAGTGCTGAGAGCCCGGGCTGAGAGCCCGGGCTGAGGCGCCGCCTCGCGGGGGCGGCGCCGCGGGCGTTCAGGGCAGGGTCACGGCCTCGATCGGGAGGCTGGAGTCGGCGGGCAGTTCCAGCTGGGACGGGCCGACGCCGGAGGCGACCAGCTCCGACCCCAGGGCGGCGACCATCGCGCCGTTGTCGGTGCACAGCTTCGGCCGCGGGACCCGCAGGTGCACCCCGGCGGCCGCGCAGCGCTCCGCGGCGAGGGCGCGCAGCCGCGAGTTGGCCGCGACGCCGCCGCCGATCAGCAGGTGGTCGACGCCGTTGTCCTTGCAGACCTTCAGCGCCTTCTGCGTCAGGACGTCGACGACGGCCTCCTGGAAGGACGCCGCGACGTCGGCGACCGGCACGGGCTCGCCCGCCCGCTCCTTCGCCTCGACCCAGCGCGCCACGGCCGTCTTCAGCCCGGAGAACGAGAAGTCGTAGGTGCCGTCGTTGTACTTGCCGCGCGGGAACGCGATCGCGGCCGGGTCGCCCTCGCGGGCCATGCGGTCGATGACGGGCCCGCCGGGGAACCCGAGGTCGAGGACGCGGGCGACCTTGTCGAACGCCTCGCCCGCCGCGTCGTCCACGGTGCTGCCCAGGGGCCGGACGTCGCTCGCCACGTCCGGGACCAGCAGCAGGGAGGAGTGGCCGCCCGAGACCAGCATCGCCACGCACGGCTTCGGCAGCGGGCCGTGTTCGAGCTGGTCGACGCACACGTGCGCGGCCAGGTGGTTGACGCCGTAGAGCGGCTTGCCGAGCGACAGCGCGTACGCCTTGGCGGCGGCGACGCCGACCATCAGCGCGCCCGGCAGCCCCGGGCCCGCGGTGACCGCGAACGCGTCCACGTCGGCGAACGTCACCCCGGCGTCCGCGAGGGCGCGCTCGACGGTCGGCCCCATCGCCTCCAGGTGCGCCCGCGACGCGACCTCCGGCACGACGCCTCCGAACCGGGCGTGCTGGTCCACGCTGGAGGCGATCGCGTCCGCCAGCAGCGTGTGCCCGCGCACGATCCCGACCCCGGTCTCGTCGCAGGAGGTCTCGATGCCGAGCACCAGTGGCTCGTCCCGAATCACGTGAGTCTCCCTGTCTCCCCGTTCGCCCTGTCTTCCCGCCCGCTTCGAGGGCGCCTTCCGCCGCCGCGGCTCATTCGGCTCTGGTGAAGCCCATGGGCGGGCGGTCGCGGAGCTTGCGGCACATCACGATGGCGTCCACGTCCGAGGGCTGGTAGTAGCGCTTGCGGATGCCGACCCGCTCGAAGCCGAACCGCTCGTACAGGCGGTGGGCGGCGTCGTTGTCGGCCCGAACCTCCAGGAACACCGACTCGCTGCCGCGCCGGACGGCCTCCTCCAGCAGGGCGGTGAGCAGCACCGCGCCGATGCCGCCCTTGCGGCGGTCCGCGCGGACCCCGATGGTCTGCACGTCGGCCTGCCCGCCCGCCGCGGCCAGGCCCGCATAGCCGACGATCTCGCCGTCGGGCGTCTCCGCGACGACGTAGTACCGCGTGCGGGGCTGGTCGGCGAGCTCGCCGGCGAGCATCTCCTCGCTCCAGGTGTCCTCCGGGAACAGCACGCGGTCCAGCCGGTGGACGGCCGGAAGGTCCGCCTCGGTCATGATCCGCAGGACGACGTCGCTCACGCCGGCGTCACCTTCTTGCGGGGGCCCGGCTCCTTCGCGTCCGGCCGGCGCAGGTAGAGGGGCTCCGGCGGCAGCAGCTCGGGGCCCTTCAGGCCCGACAGCCGCGCGACGACGAGCTCGGCGAGGGCGCTCGCGGTGGGCAGCAGCGGCTCGTGCCCGGAGTCGCCGAGCACCTCCGGGTACAGCGCCGCGCCCTCGCCCACGACGGGCAGCCCCTCGGGCGCGCCCTTCAGGACGTCCGCCGCCGGGCCCACGGCGGGCTCGGTGGCGCGGAACCGCGCCGATTCGTACCGCGCCCAGTAGACCTCCTTGCGGCGGGCGTCGGTCGCCACGGCGAACGGCCCGTCCCGCTTCGTGGCCCAGGCCATGATGTCGAGCGTGCAGACGCCGTGCACGGGGACGCTGAGCGCCTCGCCCATCGCGCGGGCGGTGACCAGCCCGACCCGCAGGCCCGTGTAGGGCCCCGGCCCGACGCCGACGGCGATCGCGCTGAGGTCGCCCGGCGCCGCGCCCGCCTCCGCCATCACCTCCGCGATGGACGGGGTGAGCAGCTCGGTGTGGCGCCGCCGGTCGACGGCCTCCGCGAGACCGCGCGGCACCGCGCCCTCGCCCGGGGTCCACTCGTACAGCGCCACGGTGATCGCGGCGGTCGCGGTATCGAAAGCCAAGACCAGCACGGGTTGTAAGCCTACCGGCCGCCGGCACGGCGTCGTCCGGCTCTTTCGCAGCCGGGTTCGGACGGGTCAGAGCGGGTTCAGCGCTGGCTCAGCGCGGTGACGACGGCCTTGGTGACCTCGGTGGCGCCGCCGGTGGCGGCGTCCGACGACAGGGGGTCGCCCTTGTCCGAGCCCGAGTAGTGGACGGTGACCAGGACGTTGGCGACCCGGACGTTGCCGACGGCCTCGCCGGAGCCCTGGTTGTCGTCCACGCTGTAGACGATGTAGCCCTCGTCGCCGACGCCGGTGAGCCGGATCTTGTCGGTGAGCTTCTGCCCGGCCAGCAGCGCCTTGCCGGACTCGTCGGCGGTCCGCTCGCCCGCGAACGTCCTGCGGGCGGCGTCCGTGGGCGACGCCGCGCCCCCGGCCGCGATCGCGCGCAGCTCGATGGTGAGCTGCCGCCTCTTCTCGCCCGCGTAGGCGCCCCAGACGCACTGGTTCTGCTGGTCGCCGCCCTGGTAGTTGTCGGCCTCGGTGCGCTCGGACTCGGGCGCCAGCCGTTTGATCAGGTCGTCGCCGACGATCGTGCAGGAGTCGGGGACGGCGGTGCGCTCACCCTTGGCCGTCGGGGAGTTGTCCGTGGCGCCGCTGCCGACGATCTGGCCGGTGCTCTTGTCGCCGCTCGCGCCGACGCCCGCCAGGACGGCGAACGCCGCGAACCCGCAGACGGCGACACCGGCGACGACGCCGCCGAGGACGACGGCCCAGCGCCGCCCGTTCCGGCGCTCGCGCGCCCGGTGGCTGCCGGTGCGGTATCCGCCGCTCCCGCCGCGATGGGTTCCGCCGCCCGACCGGTATCCGCCGCTGTCGGTGTGGTATCCGCCGCTCTCGGCGCGGTATCCGCCGCTGTCCGTGCGGTAGCCGCCGCTACCGGTCTCGTACGGGCCGGTCTCCCGCTGGTACGGGCCGCTGCCCGGCCGTCCGGAGGAGTACCGCTCGTAGCGGTCGTCGTCCGTGCCGTGTCCACCGCCGTCCGGCCGGTAACCGCCGCCTGATCCCCGGCCACCGCCCGAAGCGCGGTAGCTGTCGCGGTAATTCCCGCTGCGATGGCTACCACTCACCGGCCCCACTCCCGTTCGGATTAGATATGTCGCGAAGGTGAGGTTCGTTCCGGCAAAGAGTACGACATCAAGCCGCAAAATGGACCAACTGGCTTGGCAAAAACCGTAGAAGTTGCCAGATCCAGGTCATCCAGGGCCGAGTTGCAGGTCCGACCAGCGATCACCGACCCCGACGATCCTTACCTCGCGCCCCTCGCCGGGGCCTTCTCCGCGAGAAATGATCACTTCCAGCCGGTCGTCGGCGAGACCCTCGGCGAGCCCTTCTCCCCATTCCACGATCGTCACCGAATCCTCGACCGACGCGTCGAGATCGAGATCGTCCAGTTCCGCGAAACCGCCCAGCCGGTAGGCGTCCACGTGCACCAGCGACGGGCCGCCCGCCAGCGACGGGTGCACTCGCGCGATGACGAACGTGGGCGAGGTGATCGGGCCGCGCACCTTCAGCCCCTCGCCGATGCCCTGGGTGAGGGTCGTCTTGCCCGCGCCGAGGTGGCCCGTCATCACGAGCAGGTCGCCCGCCCTCAGCAGCCCGGCCAGGCGCAGGCCGAGCTCGCGCATGTCCTCGGCGGTCGGGACGGTGACGGTCACGGCTTTCACGCGGTGCGCTCCTCTTCCTCGTACGCGGGACGGACCCGTTCGACCAGCCGGCGCAGCCCCCCGGTCACCACGCCCGGGTACTCCAGCGGCAGCACGTGCCCGGCCTCCTCCACCTCTACCAGTTCGGCGTCCGGCAGCGCCGCGGCGATCCGGCGGGCGTGCTCCGCGGGGGTCAGCCGGTCGCGGCCGCCCGCCAGTACCAGCGTCGGCACGCCGCGGAGCACGTCCAGGCACCCGATCTTGTCGTGCGCCATCAGCGCCGGGTAGTACTCCGCGATCACGTCGATCGGCGTCTCCCTGATCATCTGCTCCAGGAAGCCCACCACCGACGGGCTGACGTACTTGTCGGCGAACGCCATCTTCCGCGTGACGACGAACGCCAGGTCGGCGCCCAGCCCGCGGGCCTTGTCGACGAGGTCGGCGCGGCGGCCGAGGCCGCGCAGCGTCCCCGGGGCGAGCGGCCGGACGGCCTTGGCGAGCACCAGCGGCAGGCCCAGCGTCATCTCCCCCAGGTCGCCGCAGGAGGTGTTCACCAGCGCCACGCCCGCGACCCGCGACCCGAACAGCTCGGGGTGCCGGTCCGCCAGCGCCATGATCGACATACCGCCCATGGAGTGCCCCACGAGGACGACCGGACCGCCCGGCGGGACGGCCGCGTCCAGCACCGCGCGCAGGTCGTCGCCGGTCTGCTCGATCGTCGCGTCCCCGGGCCTGCCGCGCCCCGAACGGCCGTGGCTGCGCTGGTCCCAGAACACCAGCCGCAGCGAGCCCCGCAGGTCGCGGCGCTGGTAGTGCCACGAGTCCTGGTTGAGGGTGTAGCCGTGGCAGAACACGACGGTGAGGTCGGCGTCGTCGGGGCCGTCCACCTCCACGTGCAGCGGGACGCCGTCGTCCGTCCGGACGGAGAGCTCCCGCCCGCGCAGCTCCCCGAAGGGCTCGGCCGCGTCGGGGTCCGGGCGCAGCCGCACCCGGCCGACGGCGAGATGCCGCAGCCCGACCGCCGCCCCCACCCCCGCGGCGCCCACGCCCGCGACGACACCGGCGAGGCCGATCCTGCGCCTGTTCCTGCTGTCCATGACCGCGCCCCCTACAGCCCCCCTCCCGGGTACGCCCTCGGCACCCGGGCTCCGATGCGGGTGACGATCTCATACGAGATCGTCCCCAGCGCCTCCGCCCACTCCTGCGCGGTCGGCTCGCCCCGGTCCCCCGGGCCGAACAGGACGATCTCGTCGCCCGCCGCGAGCGGGTCGTCGCCGAGGTCGACGACGAACTGGTCCATGCAGACCCGCCCGGCGATCGTCCTGCGGCGCCCGCCCGCGAGGACCTCCAGCACGTTGGACCCGTGCCGCGGGATCCCGTCCCCGTACCCCACGGGCACCACGGCCAGCGTGGTCTCCCGCTCGGTGTGGTAGGTGTGACCGTACGACACTCCGCTGCCCGCCGGAACCCGCTTGACCAGCGCCGCGTCCGCCACGAGCGTCATCGCGGGCCGCAGCCCGAACCCGCCGAGCGCCGGCACCGGCGTCAGCCCGTACGTCGCGATGCCGGGCCGGACGAGGTCGAACCGCGCCTCCGGCAGCGTCAGCGCCGCCGCCGAGTTCGCGATGTGCCGCACCTCGAACCGCGCCCCCGCCTTCTCGGCCTGCGCGACCATCTCGGTGAACGCGCCGAGCTGCGCCGCGATCGAGGGATGGCCGGGCTCGTCCGCGCAGGCGAAGTGCGACATGACCCCGGCCACCCGCACGTGCCCGGTGGCCTCGGCCTTGAGCGCCGCGTCGACCAGCGCCTCCCACCCGTCGCCCCGCGCGCCCCCGCGCGACATGCCCGTGTCGGCCTTGAGGTGGATCCGCGCCTCGCGCCCGGACAGCTCCGCCGCCCGGACGACCTCGTCCAGCAGCCAGACCGCCCCCACGGTCAGGTCCACGCCCCGCGCGACGGCCTCCTCGTAGGGCTCGCCGGGAACGCCCAGGCAGACCAGCGTGCGGGCGGTGATCCCCGCGTCCCGCAGGCGCAGCGCCTCCGCCAGCTTCGCGACGCCCAGCCAGGACGCGCCGCCGGCGAGCGCCGCGCGGGCGGCCTCCACCAGCCCGTGCCCGTAGGCCTCGGCCTTCACCATGGCCATCACCTCGGCGCCCCCCGCGCGCTCGCGCAGCACCCCGATGTTGTGGCCGATGGCGCCGAGATCGACCCGTGCCTCCGCAGGAACCCTCATGGTCACCCAGTCTGCCGTCCCCACCCCCATGCCCGCGCCTCATCCCCCAGGTCACGGCCGGAACGGCCCCTCACGAGCACGCCCCCGACACCCCATCTGCCCTGTATGACGCGAATGCCCGACTGTGGGTTCAGCCCCCGCACGGGTTCGAGGGGGTCGCTACCCCTGGGCGGACACGACCCTGAAGGCGGCGGGGAGGGCGTCGACCACGTCCTGGGCGCTGATGGGGGCCTCGGGGCCGGGGGTGGGGGACGAGGCCAGGCGGGCGGCGAGGCCGTGGAGGTAGGCGCCGGCGGCGGCCGCGTCGAGGGCGGGCATGCCGCCGGCGAGCAGGGCGCCGATCAGACCCGACAGGACGTCGCCCGTGCCGGCGGCGGCGAGGCGGGGGGTGCCCGTCGGGTTCACGCGGACGGGGCGGTCCTCCTCGGCGACCAGGGTCGTGGAGCCCTTGAGCAGGACGGTCGCGGAGAGCTCGGCGGCGGCGCGGCGGACGTGGTCGAGGCGGGCGGCCTCGATGTCCTCGCGGGCGGCGGCGACGAGGCGGGACAGCTCGCCCGCGTGCGGGGTGAGGACGGTCGGGGCGGCGCGGCGCAGCAGGTCGCGGCGGCGGGCCAGGACGGTGAGGCCGTCGGCGTCCACCAGCACGGGCAGGTCGGTGGTGAGGACGGCCTCCAGCAGCGACTCGGCGGCGTCGCCGGTGCCGAGGCCGGGACCGGCGACCCAGGCCTGGACCCGTCCGATGCGCTCCAGGACCCCCGCGTCGTGGCGGCCCGGCTCGATGACCGTGGTGACCGCTTCGGGCCAGCGGCGCCGGACGAGCTCGACCGGGCGCTCCACCGAGGCGAAGCGGACCATTCCGGCGCCGCCGCGGACGGCGCCGCCGGTGCTGAGGACGGCCGCGCCGGTGAACTGGTCGCCGCCGGCGAGGATGCCGACGACGCCGCGGCGGTACTTGTCGGACTCGGGGCGGGGCTCGGGCGGGGCGATGTCGGCGGGGCGGGCCGCGACGACGTCGGGATCCGGCAGGTCGGGGCCGAGTCCGATGTCGACCAGTTCGACCACGCCGCAGTGGGCCGCGCCCGGGTCGATGAGCAGGCCCGGCTTGTGCGTGCCGAAGGTGACGGTGACGTCGGCGTGGACGGCGGCGCCCTCGACGCGGCCGGTGCTCGCGTCCACGCCGCTCGGGACGTCGCAGGCGACGACGAGCCCGGCGGATCCGGAGGCGAGCGCGGCGTAGCGGGCGTGGGGCTCGCGGAGGCCGCCGGAGCCGCCGATACCGGTCAGGCCGTCGATGATCAGGTCGGCGCCGGCGATCGCGGCCTCGGCGCCGGAGTCCAGCAGGCGGCCGCCCGCGGCGCGCAGGTCCGCCAGCCCGCCGGGGTGAACACCGGCCCCGGCCTGGACGGCCCGGACACGGGCCCCGCGCCGGGCGAGGCGGGCCCCGGCGTACAGGGCGTCGCCGCCGTTGTCGCCGCCGCCGATCAGCAGGACGACGCGGGCCCCGTACACGGCGGGCAGGAGGCGCGCGCAGACCGAGGCCAGCCCGGCGGCGGCCCGCTGCATCAGGGCGCCGTCCGGGAGGCGGGCCATGAGGGCCCGCTCGGCCGCCCGGACCTTGCCGACCTCGTGCGCGTACCTCATCCGCGGCTCCCCAAGACGATCACACACTGTAGAGTGCCACGTGGGGACCGTCCGCAACCTCCGGCTGGGGTGATCACAACTTGCACCGCAAGTTTCGGTGTCATGTGCGTAAAAGAATCTTCAGCCGTAGAATCTTGGTCCACCGGTCCGATGTATTCGCGCCGCGACCCCCCGGTGCGGCAGAATGCGCCCAGATCAGTCCGCCGGGACTGGAGAGGCCCGAGCAATGAGCACTTCCCGAGGTCCCTCCGTCCGGCAGCGGCGGCTGGCCGCCGAGCTCCGGAGACTGCGCGAGCGCAGGGGTCTGACCGGAGACGAGGTCGCCGAACGGCTCGCCTGGTCCACAGCCAAGGTCAGCCGGATCGAGAACGCGCGGACCGGCGCGAAGATCGGCGATGTGCGGCGGCTGCTCGATCTGTACGAGATCGACGGCGCGCGGCACGACGACCTGATCGCCCTGGCGCACGACGCCGCCCAGCGGGGCTGGTGGGAGGACTACCGCGACCTGCCGAGCCCGCTCGCCGACTTCATCGCGCTGGAGTCCGAGGCCACGGCGGCCAGGGAATGGGGCAGCACGGTCATTCCCGGGCTGCTGCAGTCGGAGAGCTACGCCCGAAATGTGATCGGCGGCTGGAGTGACCTGGCCACCCTGCCCCCGCAGGAACTCGAACGCCGGCTGGACGTGCGAATGCGGCGGCGCGAACTGCTGGACGGGCCCACTCCGCTGGAACTGTCGGCGATTATCGACGAGGCGGTTCTGCGGCGCCGCATCGGCGACCACAAGGTCATGCGCGAGCAGCTCGATCATCTCTACCAGATGACCGAGCGGCCGAACGTGACCGTACAGATCTTGCCCTTGGACATAGCACACTCGGTGTTGGCTGAATCGTTTATCCTTCTAGAATTCTCTTCGGTGCACGACATCACCTTTCCTGATATCGTTCACACGGAATCACTGACGATCAGCCACTTCGCGGATGAAGCCGTCACCTATATGTACCGGCTCGCCTATTCGAGCCTGTCCCGGCAGGCGCTGGACGCCGCGGAATCGCGGCGGCGCATAGCCGAGGTCAAAGAGGCGTGGTGACGGCCCGCCAAGGGGCTCAATCCTTGCGAAAGGCACCGAGTGTCCCCTTTTGCCACTCCTGTTCCACAATGGAGGAAAAGCGCCCACTGCGGGGCGAGCAATACCTGCGTCGAGATCGCCACACTGGTCGATTCGTCCCGTCTTATCGGGGCGCGGGACGCGAAGCACGGCACGCAGAGTCCGGTCCTGTCCTTCTCCCAGGCTGAATGGCGGGAATTTCTCAAACGAGCCAAGAAGGGTGATTTCGACCTGGGCTGCTGATCCGGCGCCGACGCGCCGTCCGGCCCCGTCCGCCCAGGGCGGCACGGGGCCACGACGCACGGGCCGGGTCCCTCGCTGACCCGGCTCGTCGCCTTCCCACCCGGAACTCTGCAACAACCTCGGCACGCCTGTCACACGGGTACCGCGCCACCCGGACGTGATCAGGCGTTTTTTGCGATCTTGTTACCGTGTGCTTGAGCACCGGCAGCGCGGCCGCGGGCCAAATGCAACTTTCGATGCAGGGAGCCGGAATGAGTTTCCAGGGGACACCGCCCGCTCGATGGAGAAAGAGCACCCGATGCGCCAGCAACGGGTGCGTCGAGGTCGCACGGCGCGTCGAGGGCGCCATATCCGTGCGCGACACCGAGGACACCGCGACGATCCTGTCGTTCCGGCCCGACGAATGGCGCAGGTTCACCGAGGACGCCAAAGACGGCCGTTTCGACCACCCGCTGAAATAGTCACTGCAACTTGCATCGCCGGAGAGATTCCCAACCGGCCGGAGAATTACGTCCAGCGGGAGCGGATACGCGCCGCCGCATGATAAGCCACACGTTTTTCCGCCACACCCCGCTCCCGCTGATCGCATTTCCCGGAAGGGGATCGCATTGTGGCCCCGCTCACGCCACGCGAACGCCTCGGGGAACCCGGTGCAGAGGCGTCCGCAGGCGGGAGGCCGTGATCATCACCGCGCCTCCCGCGAGGGCCAGGTCGAAGGCCAGCCCCCACGGCCACACCGCGGCCCCGTCCCGGCGGTCCGGCCCGGAGGCGCCCTCCCCCGCGCGGATCTCGCGCACACCGCGGCTGATCTCCCCGAGCGGGTCGGACGAGGCCGACTCGGTGATCATCACGTCGCCGACGAGGATCCGGCGCTCGGGCAGGCGCGGCGCCGCGTCGGCGAGCGCGACGACCGGGTTCGGGGCCAGCAGCCACCAGATCCGCTCCGTGTGGTCCCGGTCGTACCCGCCGTAGGCGCCGTCGACGTGCTCGGACGTGAGCGGCTTCGCCAGCGTGAACAGCAGCGGCGTCCCGACGAGCAGGCCGAACACCGTCATGTACGACAGCAGGATCGAGGTGACGCTGCGGGCCAGGACCGCCGACCAGGCCTGCGAGACCGCGCACACGACGCCGATCATCAGCGCCGTCACGAACAGGACGGCGAGGGCCCGGCCCGCGCCGATGGCGCCCTCGGCGACCGGCAGCAGCAGGCTCGGCATCGTCAGGAGCAGGGCGACCAGGCCGGTCCCCCAGGCGGCGGCGAGCTTGCCGAGCGCGATCTCGCCCGGCGTGAGCCGGGTGACCTGCAGCGTCGCGAGCGTCCCGCGCTCCCGGTCCCCGTTGACCGACTGCCCGCCGAGCGCCGGGGTGACGAGCAGCGTCAGCACCAGCACCCCGAGCAGGACCCCGCCGAACATGGGGATGCCGGGCTCGCCGTAGGAGGAGGCGTCGCCGTACTCCAGTGCCACCCGGAACAGCAGCCCGAGCCCGTTGACGACCAGGAACCAGGCCGCGAGGAGGACCTTCCAGCGTCCGGTCCGCAGCCGCGTCATGATCTCCTGCCGCGCCACCAGGCCGATTCCGCGCGCGGTCACGGCGCTCACCTCCGGTCCTCGGTCATCGCCAGGTAGGCCGATTCGAGCGCGCTGCCGGCGGGCGCGAGGCCGCTGACGGGCACGCCCGCGGCGACGAGCCTGGCCAGCAGCCCGGCCGCCTCGGCCTCGGTCAGCGGCCCGACCTCGGCGCCTCCCGCCGCGTCGGCCGCCCGCGCCCACGGCAGCTCCGGCTCGCCCTCCAGCGCCGCCGCCAGCGGATCGAGGTCGAGCGAGCGGATCCGCCACCGGACCCGGGCCGACGCGCCGGCGATCTCCGCCATCGCGTGGTCCCCGGCCGTCCGGCCGTGGTCGACCAGGACGACCCTGTCGGCGATCTCCTCCAGCTCGCTGAGAATGTGGCTCGACACGAGCACCGCGACCCCGTCGGCCGCGAGGGAGCGCAGCAGGTCGCGCAGTTCGATGCGGGAACGCGGGTCGAGGCCGGACGCGGGCTCGTCCAGCAGCAGCACGCGCGGCCGGTGCACGAGGGCCCGCGCCATCCCGAGGCGCTGCTTCTGCCCGCGCGACAGGGCGTGGACGGGCTGCCCGAGACGGTCCTCCAAGTGGACGAGGGTGAGCAGCGCCCTGATCCGGCGCGGGCGCTCCTCCCTGGACAGCCCGTAGGCGTCGGCGAAGAACCCCAGGTACTCGTCCACCGTGAGCTGGTCGTACACGCCGAACGTGTCCGGCATCCAGCCGAGCGCGTCGCGGGCCCGCGCGGGATGCGCGAGCGCGTCGTGGCCCGCGATCCGCACCATGCCCGCGTCGGGCGCGAGCAGGGTCGCCAGGATGAGCAGCAGCGTCGTCTTGCCCGCCCCGTTGGCCCCGACCAGCGCCGTCACCTGCCCGTACGGGACGGTGAGGTCGAGGCCGCGCAGCGCCTCCACCGGCCCGAAGCGCCGCACCACCCCGCGCGCCTCGATCGCGAGGCCGCCGTCTCCTGCCACCCGTCACCTCCGACGCCGGGCCGGTCCCGATGGGGATGGGACGCGGCCCGCCGCCGAAGGGTTCAGTCGATTTCGGGCCGCTCGCCCGAACCGGCCGCTATTCGACGGTGACGGACTTGGCGAGGTTGCGGGGCTGGTCGACGTCGTGGCCCTTGGCGGTGGCCAGCTCGCACGCGAAGACCTGCAGCGGGACGGTCGTGACCAGCGGCTGCAGCAGCGTCGGGACGGCCGGGACGCTGATCAGGGTGTCCGCGTACGGCTCGACCGACGCGTCGCCCTCCTCGGCGATCACGATCGTCCGGGCGCCGCGGGCCCGGATCTCCTGGATGTTCGACACGATCTTGTCGTGCAGGACGTCCCGCGCCCGCGGCGGCACGACGACCACGACGGGCAGGTCCTTCTCGATCAGCGCGATCGGGCCGTGCTTCAGCTCCCCGGCGGCGAAGCCCTCGGCGTGCATGTACGCCAGTTCCTTGAGCTTGAGCGCGCCCTCCAGGGCGACCGGGAAGCCGACGTGGCGGCCGAGGAACAGCACGCACCGCTCGCCGGCCAGCGAGCGGGCCAGCTCCCGCACCGGCTCCATGGTCTCCAGGACCTTCTCCACCTTCTCCGGCATCCGTTCGAGGAGCTGGACCATGGCGAAGACCTCGTCGCCCCACTTGGTGCCGCGCACCTGCGCGATGTAGAGGGCGATGAGGTAGACGGCGACGAGCTGGGTGAGGAACGCCTTGGTGGACGCGACCGCGATCTCCGGCCCGGCGTGCGTGTAGAGGACGCCGTCGCACTCGCGGGGCAGCGTGGAGCCGTTGACGTTGCAGATGCCGAGCAGCTTGGCCTTCTGCTCGCGGGCGTGCCGGACGGCCATCAGCGCGTCCATCGTCTCGCCCGACTGGGAGATCGCGATGACCAGCGTCGTCGGGGACAGGATCGGGTCGCGGTAGCGGAACTCGCTGGCCAGCTCGACCTCGCAGGGCAGCCCCGCCCAGTGCTCGATCGCGTACTTGGCGATCAGCCCGGCGTGGTAGGACGTCCCGCACGCCACGATGATGATCTTGTCGACCTCGCGCAGCTCACGGTCCGGGATGCGCATCTCGTCCAGGTGCAGGCGCCCGTCCGCGCCGATCCGGCCGAGCAGCGTGTCGGCGACGGCGCGCGGCTGCTCGGCGATCTCCTTGAGCATGAAGTAGTCGTAGCCGCCTTTTTCCGCGGCGGACACGTCCCAGTCGACGTGGTACTCCTTCACCTCGGCGGGGCGCCCGTCGAAGTCGGTGACCTTCACGCCCTCGGCGCGCAGCTCGACGATCTGGTCCTGGCCCAGCTCGATCGCGTCCCGGGTGTGCTCGATGAACGCGGCCACGTCGCTGGCGAGGAAGTTCTCCCCGTCCCCGACGCCGACGACGAGCGGGGAGTTGCGGCGCGCCCCGACGACCAGGCCCGGCGAGCCGGTGTGCGTCGCGACCAGCGTGAACGCGCCCTCCAGCCGGCCGCAGACGCGGCGCATGGCGTCGGCGAGGTCGCCGCCGCCCTTCAGCTCGTCCTCCAGCAGGTGGGCGACGGCCTCGGTGTCGGTGTCGGAGCCGAGCCCGTGCCCGCCCTCCTCCAGCTCCGCCCGCAGCTCCGCGAAGTTCTCGATGATGCCGTTGTGGATCACCGCGACGGAGCCGGTGCAGTCGACGTGCGGGTGGGCGTTGCGGTCGTTCGGCGGGCCGTGCGTCGCCCACCGGGTGTGCCCCATGCCGAGCGTCCCGGCAGGCGGGGGCTCCTCCTCCAGGGCGCCGCGCAGGTTCACCAGCTTGCCCGCGCGCTTGGCCGTCGCCAGCTTCCCGTCGGCCAGCACGGCCACTCCGGCCGAGTCGTAGCCGCGGTACTCCAGCCGCGCCAGCCCGTCGACGACCACGTCGAGGGCGGACCGGCCGCCCACGTAACCCACGATTCCGCACATGGCGGCAACTCTATTCGGTGCGCGCACCGGACCTACCTGCGAGGGCCGCCCTGGCATGACGCTAGCGTGGACGACCGGTGGAAACCCGGTGACCGGAACGCAGCCCGGTTACTGTTCAGCCATGACGAGCGGATGGGACAGCGTGCCGAGCCCCTACGTGGAACTCTCCCGTGAGGCCTGGCGCGGCCTGCGCGAGAACACCCCGCTCCCGCTCACGCCCGGTGAGCTGGACGCCCTGCGCGGCCTGCGCGACCCGATCGACATCACCGAGGTCGAGGAGGTCTACCTGCCGCTGTCCCGGCTGCTCAACCTGTTCTTCCTGTCGGACGGGCGGCTGCGCGACACCGTCAGCGGCTTCCTCGGCGGCGAGGTGCGGCCCACCCCGTTCATCCTCGGCGTGGCGGGCAGCGTCGCGGTCGGCAAGTCCACCACGTCCCGGCTGCTGCGCACGCTCCTCGCGCGCTGGCCGGAGCACCCGAGCGTGGAACTGGTCACGACCGACAGCTTCCTCTACCCGAACGCCGTTCTGGCCGAACGCGGGATCATGGACCGCAAGGGGTTCCCCGAGTCCTACGACCGCCGCGCCCTCGTCCGCTTCGTGTCGGCGATCAAGTCGGGCGCGGCGGAGGCGTCGATCCCGGTCTACTCACACCTGGAGTACGACATCGTCCCGGGCGCCGCGCAGACCGTCCGGCGCCCCGACATCCTGATCGTCGAGGGCCTCAACGTGCTGCAGGCGCCCCCGCCCGGCACCCTGGGCGTATCCGACTTCTTCGACTTCTCGATCTATGTGGATGCGCGGGTCGAGGACATCCGGCAGTGGTACATCGACCGGCTCTTCGCGCTGCGCCGCACCGCCTTCACCGACCCGCGCTCCTACTTCCACAAGTACGCCCGCGACCTGGACGAGGACGAGACCGCCGCGTTCGCCCAGCGCGTCTGGCGCGACGTCAACGAGATCAACCTCGTCTCCAACATCCTCCCGACCCGCGCCCGCGCCACCCTCGTCCTCCACAAGGACAAGCAGCACTCTGTCCAAAGAATCCGACTGCGTCGGATTTGATTTCTCTCCTCCTTCGGGCCTGACGGCCCTCCATCGTCGAGAAATCAAGCGATCGCTGGCATCGCTCCGACTCGCCTTGCGGCTCGCTGCGCGATCAGATTCTTGCTTCGCTCGAATCTGCCTTCGGACGCGATCGCAACCGTTGGGGTTGTTGCGGGGTTGCGGTGGTGGCTGAGGTCAGCGGGTCCAGGGGCCTGTTACGGCGAAGGTCGTGCCTGGGGTGTAGACATTCACGTACATCGTGCGCTCGTCGGGGGAGAACGTGACTCCGGCGAACTCGCCCCACTCCGGCTCGGTCTCGGTGCCGATGTTCTGGCGGTTGCGGGCCATCGGGTAGACCGTGCGGCGGCGGGAGACGCCGAAGACGTGCTGGGCGCCGTTGCCGTCCTCGCACACCATCAGGCCGCCCTGCGGCGCCAGGCAGATGTTGTCGGGCGACTCGCCGGGCTTCTCGACGTCGGTGTCCGGGCCGAACACGATGACGAGGGTGAGCCGGCGGTGGCGCGGCTCGTAGGACCACACCTGCCCGAAGTGGTCGGCCTGGGAGCCGTCCTTCTTCTTCGCGAAGCTCGACACGAAGTAGACGCGGTCGCCGCCCCAGTAGCAGCCCTCCAGCTTCTGGGCGTGGGTGATGCCGCCGGACCCGAAGTCCTGGAACCGGATCGGCGTCTGCGCCGCCAGCGGGTCGGGCACCTTCTTCCACTCGACGTGGTCGAACACGGTGCCGGGCTCCTGCACGACCGACAGGTCCGGGACGCCGGGAACGCACAGCGCCTCAAGCCGCCCGCCGGCCCGCAGGCTGCCGAAACCGCCGCGCGGCCGCTTCGGGTGGAACCGGTAGAACAGCCCGAACGGCTTCTCGAAGGCGTCCTCGGTCTCGTAGACGGTCCCGTCGCGGGGGTCGACGGCGATCGCCTCGTGCTGGAACCGCCCCATCGCGGTCAGCGGTTCGGGGTCGGTGCGGCCCTGGTCGTACGGGTCGACCTCGAAGATGAACCCGTGGTCCTTGGTGTAGTTGCCGGTGCCGGCCTTGTCCTCGGTCTCCTCGCAGGTCAGCCACGTGTTCCACGGGGTGGGGCCGCCCGCGCAGTTGACGGCCGTCCCGGCGATGGCGACGCGCTCGGTGTGCACGCGGCCGGCCGCGTCGACCTCCAGCGCGGTGCAGCCGCCGAGGCCGCCCGGATCGTAGGTGACGCCCTCGACCGCCGGCACCCGGTGCTCGGCGGTCGGCCGGTTCTCGTGGTTGCGGACGAGCCACGTGCGGCCCCGGCGCCCGGGGAAGGCCGCCATCCCGTCGCAGTGGCTCGGCACCGGGCCCTCTCCCGAGCGCAGCGGCTCGCCCTCGCGGGACAGGACGGTGTAGCGGAAGCCGCGCGGCAGGTCCAGCAGGCCCTTCGGGTCGGGCACGAGGGGCCCGTACCCGTCGTGGCCCCCGGTCGGGGCGGCGGACGCGCTTCCGGCGAACAGCTGCTCCACGGCTCCGGTGAAGGCGATCCCCGCCCCCACCGCACCCGTCCTGGCGAGGAGCTGGCGGCGCGAAACTGACATGAGCACACTCCCTGATGGATCGTTACAAGATCCTCTTGCCCGTTGTAACACGCGTCACATCGATTGTGAACCGCTCCGGATGCGGAGCCGGGCGAACCGTGGATCCGGGCGGGACGTCTGAAGATCCGTACTGTCCGTGCCTGCAGTGAGACTGGAGCGATGACCGACACCCCCGGCGTCGAGGACGCCCCCGAAAGCGCGCTGCCCCGCCTGCTCGTCGAACCGCCGTGGACGCGCCGGCCGCCCGCGGGCGCCGAACCGGTCGTCTTGAAGGGGCTGAAGCGGCCCAAGACGCCCACGGTGGAGTCCTGGCCGCCCGGGCTGCGGGACGAGTGGTCGAAGACCCCCCACATGTTCCCGAAGGCGTACGAGCCGTACGCCGAGGAGCCCGACTGGAAGGCGCTGGCCGAGCGTTTCCGCAGCGGCGAGGCGCTGAACGACCGGCGGGGCGGGGACCGGGGCCGCGACTACTACTGGCTGGTGATGCGGGGGCCCGACGACCTCGCCGAGGAGCTTCTCGCCGACGAGCGCTACCACGACGACTGGGACAGCTACGTCTACGTGGTCCCGCTGAAGCACTTCGCCGCCCGTCGCGGTCTGGCCGCGCACCCGCTGCTGCTCCGCGCGGTGAAGGGCCACATCTCCTGCGCGGCGGCGCTCGTCCCGTTCCTGGACGACGCCACCGCCCAGATCATGATCGGCGCGCTCGGCCGGGTCGACGAGGCCGCGCGGCTCTGGTTCACCTGGCACGGCGCGGGCGCGGCCCCGTTCGTCGTCCCGGAGGCGCTGCGCAAGCCCGGCCCCAAGCGCACGAAGGCCGAGCAGGGCCTCGCGCTGATCGCCCGCGAGCACGGCAGCGCCTGCCTGGCGGACGCGGCGCGGGCGTACGGCGAGGAGGCGGTCGCGGCGATCGAGGCGCTGCGCACCGACCCGCTGGACCAGTACCCCGACGATCTGCCGGAATGGGACGAGGAGACCGTTCGCAAGCTCCCGCGGATCCTGCTGCGCGGCCGCGACCGGGCGCTGCCGGTGGAGGCCGCCCGGCACTTCGTGACGATGCTGCTGATCTCCACGCCGGAGGACCCGTACCCCGGTTGCGAGCAGGTCATCGAGCTGTGCGACCCGGACTCCCTGGCCGAGTTCGCCCTGACCCTCAGCACCCACGACCGGGGCAGCGGGCTGTGGGCGTCGCCGGGTGCGCAGTACGCCCTCCGGCGCCTCGGCGACGCCGGCACGGCCGCCCGGCTGGCCGACCGGATGGTGCGCTGGGACAACTACTACACCTGGACGTTCAAGGGGTGGACGGCGCTCGACGTCCTCATGGCGATCGACATGCCCGCCGACGACAGGCTCCGCCATCTGGACCGCATCGCCCGCCGGGGCGCCGACGCCAAGCACCTGCGGCCCCGCGCGCAGGGCCGGCTGAACGCCGCCGCCCGGGAGCGCGGGCTGACCTCCGAGCAGCTGGCGGACCTGCTCGTCCCCGACCTCGGCCTGGACGCCGAAGGCTCGATGACGCTCGACTACGGCACGCGCCGCTTCGTCGTCGGCTTCGACGAGCAGCTCAAGCCCTTCGTGGCCGACGAGGACGGCAAGCCCCGCAAGACGCTGCCGAAGCCGGGCGTCAGGGACGACGAGAAGCTCGCGCCGCTCGCCTACAAGCGGTTCGCCGACCTCAAGAAGGAGGCGCGGGCGGTCGCCGCCGACCAGATCAAGCGGCTGGAGAAGGCGATGGTGGCCGGGCGCTCCTGGACGCCCGAGGAATTCCGCTCGGTCTTCGCGGGGCACCCGCTGATGCGCCACATCGCGCGCCGCCTGGTGTGGTCGGCGGACGGGACCGCGTTCCGGGTCGCCGAGGACGGCACGCTCGCCGACGTCCACGACGACGGGTTCGTCCTTCCGCAGGACGCCCGCGTGACGCTCCCGCACCCGGTCCTTCTCGGGGCGGACGCCGTGGCGGCCTGGGCGTCGGTCTTCGGCGACTACGAGATCCTCCAGCCGTTCCCGCAGCTCGAACGTCCCGTCTACGAGCTGGAGGACGGCGAGCGCGACGCCGCCCGGCTGGCCCGCTTCGAGGGGATCACCGCCCATTTCGGCAAGTTCATGGGCATGACGTCGCGCGGCTGGGAGCTGGGCGACAAGGAGACCGGCGGGTTCCGCCGCCAGGTCAACCTGATCACCCCGGACGAGCGGCACGTGATGGTCGCGTTCGAACCCGGCATCCGCGTCCTGAGCCCGGAGGAGTTCGCGGAGCAGAGGATCGAGCGCGTCATGCTGATGACCGGACGCTACTCCGGGAAGGCGCATCCGTTCGGCGCGCTCGACCCGGTCACCCTGTCCGAGATGCTCGCCGAGCTGACCCGCCTCACCGCCTGACCCGCGGGCCGGCGCCTTCCGTCCACCGATCGGTGGACGGAAGGTTCCACCGGTCGAGGCTCATGCGCGCCGGGGCGCCGCGGCCAGCATTTCCGGTATGACGGATCTACTCGTACGCATGGCCCGGTGGAGCGCCGGGCACCCCTGGCGCGGCATGGCGGCCTGGCTGCTGTTCGTGGTGCTGTGCCTCGGCATCGGCGTCGCGGCCGGCGGGCACGCGGCCACGACCGAGGACTTCCGGATCGGCGAGGCCGGCCGGGGAGAGGCGATCGCCGCCGAGGGCGGGCTCCAGCAGCGGCCCGTCGAGCACGTGCTGGTCACCGGCGGCGGCGCGGCCGCCGACGCGGCGGCGCGGGACGCCGCCGCGCGGATGGGGCGGCTGCCCGAGGTCGCGTCGGTGTCCGCGCCCGTGAGGTCGAAGGACGGCTCGGCGGTCCGCGTCGACGTGACGTTGAAGGGCTCCGAACTCCAGGGCAAGGAGCACGTCGAGCCGCTGCGGGCCCAGACCGCCGCGGTCCGGGCCGCGCACCCGGACGTGAGGGTGGAGGAGACCGGCGGCCCGTCCATCAGCAAGGGCGTGGGCGAGCTGCGCGACGACGACCTCGCCCGCACCGAGATGATCGCGTTGCCGATCACCCTGGTCACGCTGCTGCTGGTGTTCGGCTCGTTCGCGGTGGCGGTCGTGCCGGTGGTGCTCGCGCTGACCTCGATCGCGGCGGCGATCGGCCTGTCGATGCTCGCCTCGCACGTCTTCCCGGACGCCGGGGTCGGCGCCAGCGTGATCCTGCTGATCGGCATGGCGGTCGGCGTCGACTACACCCTCTTCTACCTCAAGAGGGAACGGGAGGAGCGGGCCCGCTCGGGCGGCCGGCTGGACGCGCGGGCCGCCGTGGAGACCGCCGCGGCGACGTCCGGGCGCTCGGTGGTGGTGTCCGGACTGGCGGTCGCCGCGTCCAGCGCGACCCTCTACCTGGCCGACGACGTGATCTTCTCCTCGATCGCGACCGCGGCGATCGTCGTCACGCTGATCGCCGTGGTCAGCTCGCTGACCGTCCTGCCGGCGGTGCTGGCCAAGCTCGGCGGATGGGCGGAGCGGCGGGCCGCCCGGCGCGGCCGGACGCCGAAGCCGCCGCGGACCGGCGGCGGCCGGATCACCCGGGCGATGCTGCGTGCCACCGGAAGGCGCCCGGCCGCGACGCTGGCCGTGGCGGTGACCGCGATGCTGGCGCTGACCGCGCCGTTGCTCAGCATCGACCTCACCGACATGGGCCGCGACAGCCACCCGCGGGAGATCCCGGCGATGCGGACCTACGACCGGCTGAACGCGGCGTTCCCGGAGCTCAAGGCCATGCACCAGATCGTCGTCAAGGCCGACGCCGGACGCGCCGACGAGGTGACCGCGTCGCTGCGCGCCCTGGCGGAACGGGCCGAGGGCGACCCCCTGCTCGCCGGGACGTCCGAGCTGCGCACCTCGCCGGACGGGCGGATCAGCCTGCTCGAACTCGCGGTGCCCCACCACGTGAGCACCGACGCCGCGCGGCGCTCCCTGGAGCGGGTCCGCGGCGAGTACGTCCCGGAGACCGTCGGCAAGCTCGGCGTCGAGACCGCCGTGACCGGAGACGTGGCCCGCTACGCCGACTACCCCGAGCACCAGGAGAGCAAGCTTCCGTTCGTCATCGGGGCGCTGCTGCTGGTGACGTTCGCGATGACCGTGTGGGCGTTCCGCTCCGTGGTCCTCGGGCTGATCGGCGTGCTGCTGAACCTGCTGTCGGCCGGCGCCTCGCTCGGCCTGCTCACCCTCGTCTTCCAGGGGACGTGGGCCGAGGGGCCGCTCGGCTTCACCTCCACCGGCTCGGTCGGCTCCCGCGTCCCGCTCTTCCTGCTGGTGATCCTTTTCGGGCTGTCGATGGACTACCAGGTGTTCGTGATCAGCCGGATCCGGGAGGCGGCGCTGCGCGGCGTCCCGGCCCGGCAGGCCGTGCTCGACGGGGTCGGCGGCTCGGCGAGCGTGGTGACCAGCGCCGCGTTCGTCATGGTCACGGTGTTCGCCGGCTTCGCCACCGTCCACATCATGGAGCTGAAGCAGATGGGCTTCGCGCTGGCCGTGGCGGTGCTCCTGGACGCGGCCGTCATCCGGATCACGGTCCTGCCCGCCCTGATGCTGCTGCTCGGCGACCGGTGCTGGTGGCCCGGCGGGCGGCACCGGCCCGGCGCCGCCCGGAAGCGGGACCGCGCGGCCGCGTCCCTGCCGCAGAACATAGGCTGACCGGCATGGTGCAGCCCGGTGAACGTCCCCAGGTGCGGGCGCTCCGCAGGTGGTACGCCGCCGCCTGGATCACGTTCGGACTGGTCCCGCCCGCCCTGGCGGTGGCGGACCAGCCGGACTCCACCAGGGCGGCCACGCTGGCGCTGCTGTCCGCGCTGGGGCTCTGCTACCCGATCACGGAGACGTTCCCCGGGAACCCGGCGGTCCGCCGGAACGCCTTCCTGGCCGCGCTGATCGCGGGGATCGGCGCCGTCTCCTACCTGATGGGCGGCGCCGCGTCCCTGCTCATCACGTCCCTCCCGCACTTCTGGATCCTCGCGAGGACCCCGCGGCGCGCGGTACTGCTCAGCGGCGCCGCCGCCGCGGCCGCGGTCGCCGGAGGCGCCCTCCACAACGCCCCGGACGGGGAGCCGCTCACCGGCAACTCGATCGCCGCGCTCATCGGATACGCGGCGGGCGTCCTGTTCGGGCTGTGGATGCACCGGGTGGTCGGGCAGCACGACGAGCGCGCCCGGGTCCTCGAAGCCGACCTGGCCGAAGCCGAGCGGCGGCTCGCCGAGGCGCAGCGCCGGCAGGGCGCCGCCGACGAGCGCGAACGCATCGCCCGCGAGATCCACGACACGCTCGCGCAGGGGTTCGCGTCCATCGTCGTCCTGGCGGAGGCGGCCCGCGACGGCCTGCGCTCCGACCCAGACCGCAGCGACCGCCAGCTCGTCTCGATCGAGCAGACGGCGCGGGAGAACCTCGCCGAGGCGCGCGTCCTCGTCGGGGCGGCGTCGCAGGGCAGCGTCGCCCCCGCCTCCGTCGCCCGGACCCTGCGCCGCACCCTCGACCGGTTCGCCGAGGACACCGGGCTCACCGTCCACGCCGAGCTGCCCGACGTCGAGTGCGACCAGACGACCCGGATCGCGCTGCTGCGCTGCACGCAGGAGTCGCTCGCCAACGTCCGCAAGCACGCCGCCGCGTCCACGGTCGGCGTCGTGCTCGAACGGCACCCGCACGGCGTCGAGCTGGAGATCACCGACGACGGGCGCGGGTTCGCGGTGGCCGGGTCGCGCGGCTTCGGCCTCGACGGCATGCGCCGCCGCCTCGCCGAACTCGGCGGCGAGCTCACCGTGACCAGCTCCCCCGGCGAGGGCACCCGGATCCTCGCCATGATCCCCGCGAGGGCGTGAGATGACCGCGAAACTCAGGATCATCGTGGTGGACGACCACACGGTCATGCGCGCGGGCGTCGTCGCGCTGCTCGCCGCCGAGCCCGGCATCGAGACCGTCGGCGAGGCGGACGACGGCCGCGCGGCGATCGCCCTGGCCGAGCGCCTGCGGCCCGACGTCGCGCTGCTCGACCTGCGGATGCCGGTGCTGGACGGCGTCGCGGCCACCGCCGAACTCGCCCGGCTCGGCATCCGCGTCCTCGTCCTCACCACCTACGACACCGACACCGAGATCGAGCGCGCGATCGAGGCCGGGGCCATCGGCTACCTGCTCAAGGACACCACCCGCGACCAGCTGGTCGACGCCATCCGGGCGGCGGCGCGCGGGGAGACCGTCCTCGCGCCGCGCGTGGCCGAGAAGCTCGTCGCCCGGATGCGCCGCCCGGAGCCGGCCGCGCTGACCGCCCGGGAGATCGAGGTCCTCCGGGCGGTCGCCGACGGCCTGTCCAACGCCGAGATCGGGCGGCGGCTCGTCATCGCGGAGGCGACCGTCAAGACGCACCTGCTCCGCGTCTTCGCGAAGCTGGACGTCGGCGACCGCACGCACGCCGTCGTCGTCGCCATGGACCGCGGCCTCCTGCCCCGCTAGCCGCACCGCCCCGCTAGTCGGCGCTGGCGACGGGCAGGGAGCGGAGCCGGAAGGTGGCGAGGAACGCCGCGACGAGCGTGACCGCGACCAGCAGCCCGACCGCCACCGGAAGGTCCACGGTCGACCTCACCGGCGACGCGCCCGTGAGTGCGTCCGTCACCGACAGGCACCACTGCTGGATCGACGCCGACTTGGCGCCCGGCGCGAAGTTGCCGAGCAGCGATTCCCACACCAGCGCGTACAGCAGGCCGATCGTGACGGCGTTGCGGCTGGCGACGGCCAGCGCGACGAACACCGCGCTGTAGACGACGCCGCCGATCAGCACGCCGATCGCGAACGCGGGCGTCAGCTGCGCGGTCGTCCCCGTGAGGACCAGCCCCGCCAGCAGCGTCGGCACCGCCGCGAACGCCGTCACCAGGACGATCGCCACGACCAGCTTCGTCAGCACGATGACCTCGCGCGGAACCGGCTTGGTCAGCACGTACATGATCTGGCCGTCGTCGATCTCCGGGCCGATCACCCCGGTACCGGCGATCAGCGCGAGCAGCGGCAGCAGCGTCGCCAGGCCGAACTTCTGCAGGATGTTCGCCGAGACGTCCAGGTCGTCGTTGCCGGTCACCTTGAGCGCCGCCGCCAGCACCAGCAGGAGCAGCGGCAGCCCCAGCAGGAGCAGCGCGCGCTTGCGTCCGAGCATCGCCCGGAACGTGATCATCGCGATCGTGCCATTCATCGGGCCACCAGGTAGGAGAAGACGCTTTCGAGGGACTCGTCGGCCGGGGAGACCTCCCACAGGCGCACGCCGGCGTCCCGGGAGACCTGCGGCAGCAGCCAGGTGAAGCGCTGGAAGTCGACCGCCTCGACCTGAAGGCCCTTGTCGGTGAGCTGGACGCTGCGGGCCGACCCGTCGGCGATGACGGCGGCGGCGAGCCGCCGGTCGTCGGACGAGCGGACGAGGAAGATGTGCGGCCGGTCGGTCATCAGCCGCCGGATCTTGCGGAAGTCGCCGGACGCCGCGTGCCGCCCCGCCACGATCACCTCGATGTGGCTGGCGAGCCGCTCCACCTCCTCCAGGATGTGCGAGGAGAACAGGATCGTGCGGCCCTCGGCGGCCATCCGCTGGATGAGGTCCATCAGTTGGAGCCGCTGCCGCGGGTCCATGCCGTTGAACGGCTCGTCCAGCAGAAGCACGGGCGGATCGTGCACCAGCGCCGACGCCATCTTGATGCGCTGCTTCATGCCCTTGGAGTAGTTGCCGATGGGGCGCCCGGCCGCGTAGTCCATCTCCACCAGGCCGATGGCACGGCGGGCGGCGGCGCCCGGATCGGGCAGCTTGTGCAGTTTGGCCATCGCGAGGATGAACTGCTCGCCGGTGAGGAAGTCGTAGGCGGACTCCCGCTCGGGCACGAGTCCGAGGCTGCGGTAGATGCCCGGGTTGCGCCAGATCGGCTTCCCGTCCAGCGTGACGGAGCCGGACGACGGCGCGAGGAACCCGCCCATCATGTGGATGAGCGTCGACTTGCCCGCCCCGTTCGGCCCGAGGAGCCCGGTGACGCCCGGCCCGACCTTCATCGTCACGCCGTTGACGGCGACGACGTTCCCGTACCACCGGGACACGTTCTCCAGAATGAGCTCACTCATGTCTTCCTCCATGTGGGGGGACGACCCCCCACACCCCCCGGTTCGCTTCGCTCATCCGTACTCCCCGTGGGGGGACGACCCCCCACACCCCCCGGTTCGCTTCGCTCATCAAGAGAGGCCCGCCTTCCGGAACCTGCGGTAGAGCACCGCGATCGAGCCGACGACGATCAGGACGCACACCGCGAGGGCGACCACCCCGCCGGCGACTCCGGACGGGACCCCGGCGGACGACGACTGGGCACCGAGCAGCCGCACCTGGACGATGTCGACCAGGTTGAACGGCGTGAACAGCCCCGCCCAGCCCTGGAGCGTGAAGTTCGTCTGCGCCTCGGCGATCCCCTGGACGGCTCCGACGAACGCCGCGCTGATCATGTAGACGGCGATGACCGCCGCGACCCCGAACCCGCGCCGCGGGGTGAACGCCGCGACCACCATCCCGATGGCGGCCAGGACGAGCGCGAACAGCACGCAGCCGACGAGCGCGCCGAGGTACTTCAGCAGCTGCTCGCCGGAGTCCGGCATCTTGGAGATCAGGCCGCCCACGTACAGGACGGTGACCGGCACCGCCATCAGCGCGAACAGCGCGGTCGCCATCGCGGCGGCCTTCGCCAGCACGAAGTCGAGATGGCCGACGGGGCGCGAGAAGTACAGCGGGATGACGTGGAAGCGCACCTCCCGCGAGGCCAGCACCGGCGCCTGCGTGGCCAGGAAGATCGCCACGATGACCTGCATGATGTTGGCGTAGGAGGAGTAGCGGAACAGCGCGTCCTCCTGCTTAGTGAACGCGAACGCCGCGACCGACCCGGCGGCCGGCAGCAGCATGATCGCCCCCAGCAGGAACGGCATCACCTTCGCCCGCGCGGGACGGCCGAGACCGTAGGCGGCGCGCAGGTTGTGCACGTACAGCGACCGCAGCACGTACGCGCGGCCGTTGCGGCGCCCCTCGTAGTGCCGGTATCCGATGTCGTGGATCGTGCTGGTGCTCATCGCGGCGCTCCCTCCTGCACGTCGCCGGACCGCACGTCTCCGGCCGGGGCCTGCGGGGCGGGCGTCTGGAAGACCTCTTCGATGTGGTGGCGGCGCTGCTCCATCCGGATCAGCCGGAGCCCGAGCTCGGCGACGCCGTCGCGGACCAGGTCGTAGGTCTGCTCGCCGGCGATGTCCACGACGAGGAACCGGCCCTCCGGACGGACGGCCACGCCCTGGTCGTAGAGGTGCTGCCCGAGCGTGTCGCGCCCCTCGTCCACCTCGACGGTGAGCACGCCGCTCTCGGCCGTGTACGCCTCGACGGCCTGGGAGCGCAGCAGCTTCCCGCCGTCGACGATGACGACGTGCTCGCAGACCCGCTCCAGCTCGCCCAGCAGGTGCGAGGTGACCAGGACGCTGATCCCGAACTCGGTGCCGATCCGGCGGATCAGTTCGAGCATCTCGTCGCGTCCGGCCGGGTCGAGGCCGTTGGTGGGCTCGTCCAGGAAGACGAGCTTCGGGTCGTGGACGAGGGCCTGCGCGAGCTTCACCCGCTGGCGCATCCCCGTCGAGTAGCCGCCGATGGGACGGTAGCGCTCCTCGTACAGGCCGACGTGCCGCAGGGTGTCGGCGGCGCGCTCGCGGGCCGCGGTCGGCGGCAGCCCGCACATCCGGGCCATGTGCACGACGAACTCGGTCGCGGACACGTCCGGCGGCAGGCAGTCGTATTCGGGCATGAACCCGACGCTCTCCCGGATCCGCAGGCCCTCGCGCGCGATGTCGAGGCCGAGCACGGTCGCGGTCCCGGAGGTGGGCGGCAGCAGCCCGAGGAGGATCTTGATGAGCGTCGACTTGCCGGCGCCGTTGGCGCCGACCAGGCCGACGACTCCGGGCTCGACGGCCACGGAGAGGTCGTCCAAGGCGGTCACCCGGGGGAACCTCATCGTCAGGCCCTGGGTGGCGATGATGGGCATACCGTCGAACCTAGCGGCTGCCTCCGCCCGGCACGTCACCCTGAAGGGCGATCAGGGGCAGCCTTTGGTCCGATGCCCGAGGCGACCTAAGTTCCCCGCACCGCGTTCCTTCGGCCGCGGTGCCGCAGCACGACGGCCCACACGGCCCGCTGCAGGAGCAGGGTCAGCGTCCCCGCGATGATCATTCCGACGACGTTCACGCCCAGCTGGAGCAGCGACCCGTTGATCTCGCTGCCGTGCTTGAGCGCCATCGCGACCGCGAGGTTGCCCGCCGCCGGCACGGTGGTGACCGAGATGAAGACCCCGACCAGCGCCGACGACTTGCCCGCGGTGAGCGACAGCACGCCCGCGGCGCCGGCGAGCAGTGCGACGATGAACGACCAGCGGTCCGGGCTGTAGATGAACGCGGTGAGGGGGCGTTCGTCCGGCAGGCGGTCCAGCTCGATCACCCCGGTCCACCGGGCGGCCAGCGCGCACACGTAGGTGACGGCGATCGCCACGGCGAAGCCGATGACCAGCGCCCGGATCGCGTGCACGATGCGTCCGGGCTGGAGCCGGACGAGCCCGTAGCAGATCGCCGCGATGGCCGCGAACTCCGGTCCGAGGACCATGGCGCCGACCACCAGCACCGGCGAGTCGATCAGCGCCGCGATCGCGGCGAGCTGCGTGGCCAGCACGAGGAACGCCACGAACGACCAGGTCAGCGCAGTTCCCTCGCTGACCTGCCGGTCCAGTTCGTCCCAGACGACGGCGTCGTCGCCGTGCCCAGGCGCCAGGTCCTTGGCCAGCTCGGCGCGGTCGGACAGCGTCAGGTCGACCTTGTCGAGAGCGATCGACCCGTCCCGGTCGACGTCGAGGGCGCGCAGCGCGTCCAGCACCTCGTTGGCCGACTCGCGGGCGATGTCGGCGGTGACGAGGTCGCCGCGCGGGGCACGGGCGGCGCCCTCGATCACGACGACGTTCGTGGCGCCGGCGCAGGCCGCCAGCTCCTTGCAGACCGCTTCCGTGCGCTCGGCCGGGACGATCGCTCTGAGATGCAACACGGGCCAATCGTGCCGCAAGCATCGCGGCGGCGGGTCACGGGCCCCGCCGGTGAACGCCCAGGCCAGAATGTTTGATCGATTATTTGCCTTCAAGATGGCAAAAACGCCCAGAAACTCCCCCAGGACGGTGAAGTCATGACTCAGGCGTCGGTGCTGTGGAAGGCCGCGCGGACGGCCGCGGCGGGCCTCGCGCTCGCCGTCCCGCTGGCGACCGCGGGCTGCGAAGGCGATGTGGGCCTCTCGCAGACGGGATCGCCCTCGTCCGGCTCGACCAAGCCCGCCTCCGGCGACGAGGCCAAGGCCCGCAAGAACCTGTCCGGGCTCCGGATCGCGTCCGAGGGGGACCGCGGCGGCTACCGGCGCGACAGGTTCGGCACGCGCTGGAAGGACACCGACCACAACGGCTGCGACCAGCGCAACGACGTCCTCGCCCGCGACCTGACGAAGGTCGAGAAGAAGGGCCGCTGCATCGTGCTCGCCGGGAAGCTGGACGACCCCTACAGCGGCAAGCAGATCGCCTTCGAGAAGAAGGACGCCGCCGAGGTCCAGATCGACCACGTCTACCCGCTCGCCCTCGCCTGGCGGATGGGCGCGTCCCGCTGGAGCGAGGACAGGCGCGAGCAGTTCGCCAACGACCACGACAACCTGCTCGCCGTGTGGGGCGTGCCCAACCGGGACAAGAGCGACTCCGGTCCCGGCGAGTGGAAGCCCCAGAAGGGGTTCCAGTGCGTCTACGCGATCAAGTACGTCGCGGTCGCGAAGAAGTACTCCCTGCCGGTGACGCGCTCCGACCACGACGCGCTCCAGGACTTCCTCGCCCGCTGCTGACCGGCGGCGCCGCCGGCGGGCCGTAGGCTCGTGCCATGAGCGAATCGCGCGGCGAGGACGCCGAGAAGGACGTGGAGAGCGCCGGGCAGGAGCGGCCGCGGGTGCGGACGGAGCGGGGCGTGGGGGCGCGGGCGACCGGCGCGGAGGTGACCGGCGCGTCCGCGACCGGCCTCACGCTGCGGGCCGGGAACGGGCTCGGCTCCCTGGCGCTCGGGGCCATGGCCCTCGGCGCGGTCGCGGTCGGCGCGGTCGCGATCGGCAGGCTCGTCGTGAAGCGGGCGGTCGTCGACCATCTCCAGGCCGGGACCGTCGAGATCAGGCATCTGAAGGTCGGCCGGCTGGAGATCGACGAGCGCTAGCCGGGCGGGCCCGCGCCCGTCCGGCCGTGCGCGTCCGGCTAGCCGAGGGTCGTGCGGACCACGCCGGCGAGGTGCTCGGCCACCGACTGGGCCTGCGTCTCGGACGCCGCCTCGACCATCACGCGCACCATCGGCTCGGTGCCGCTCGGCCGGATCAGGACGCGGCCGGTGTCGCCGAGGTCGGCCTCGGCGGCGGAGACGGCGACGGCCAGCTCGGGGGAGGTCTTGGCACGGTCCTTGTCGACGTCCTTGACGTTGATGAGGACCTGCGGCAGCCGCGTCATCACCTTGGCCAGCTCGTCCAGCGGGCGACCGCGGCGCACCATCGCGGCGAGCAGGTGCATGCCGGTGAGGACGCCGTCCCCGGTCGTCGCGTGGTCCAGCATGATGACGTGGCCGGACTGCTCGCCGCCGAAGCCGAAGCCGCCCTCCTTCATCGCCTCCAGGACGTACCGGTCGCCGACCGCCGTCTCCACGACGGTGATGCCCGCCTCCCGCATGGCCAGCTTGAAGCCGAGGTTCGACATCACGGTCGCGACCACCGTGTCGGCGGCGAGCGCGCCCGCCTCCCGCAGGTCCAGGGCCAGGATCGCCATGATCTGGTCGCCGTCGACGATCTCGCCGCCCGCGGTCACCGCCAGGCACCGGTCGGCGTCGCCGTCGTTGGCGATGCCGGCGTCCGCGCCGTGCTCGCGGACGGCCCGCTGCAGCGCCTCCAGGTGCGTAGAGCCGCAGCCGGAGTTGATGTTCAGCCCGTCGGGGGCCGTGCCGATCGTGATGACCTCGGCCCCCGCGCGGCGCAGCGCCTCCGGGGCGACGTCGCTGGACGCGCCGTTGGCGCAGTCGATCACGACGCGCAGGCCGTCCAGCGACACCGGGACCGTGGTCAGCAGGTGCGCGACGTACTGCTCGACCGCGCCGTGCGCCTCCCGGACGCGGCCGACGCCCGCTCCGGTCGGCGGCTTCCACGCCTCGCCGAGCCGCGCCTCGACGCGGTCCTCGAGCTCGTCGGGGAGCTTGTAGCCGCTGCGGTCGAAGAACTTGATCCCGTTGTCGGGGGCGGGGTTGTGCGAGGCCGACAGCATCACGCCGAGGTCGGCGTCCAGCGCGTGGGTCAGGTGCGCCACCGCGGGCGTCGGCAGGACCCCGAGGCGCAGCACGTCCACCCCGGCGCTCGCGAGGCCCGCCACGACGGCGGCCTCCAGGAACTCGCCCGAGGCGCGGGGGTCGCGGCCGACCACCGCGACCGGGCGGTGCCCCTTGAACGCGCCCTGCTCCCCCAGCACCCGCGCCGCCGCGACGGACAGGTCCATGGCGAGCGGGGCGGTCAGGTCTCGGTTGGCGAGTCCGCGCACGCCGTCGGTCCCGAACAGACGAGCCACAGTTCAACTCCCGATCAGAGAGAAGGTTCCGGAAAACAGGGAGAGGACACCCGGAAAAGCGGACGAGCCGCCGCACCCGGGTGCGCCGGCCGTGCGGGCCGGCTGCGGAGAAGCCACGGGGTGCGACGGCTCGTGCCGTCGATCAACGCTTGCTGTACTGCGGAGCCTTGCGGGCCTTCTTGAGACCGGCCTTCTTGCGCTCGGGCACCCGCGCGTCGCGGGTGAGGAAGCCGGCCTTCTTCAGCGCCGGGCGGTGCTCGATGTTGGCGAACTGCAGCGCGCGGGAGATGCCGAGGCGCAGCGCGCCGGCCTGGCCGGTGGTGCCGCCGCCGTTCACGCGCGCGAGCACGTCGAACTGGCCCTCCAGGCCCAGCAGCACGAACGGCTCGTTCACGATCTGCTGGTGCACCTTGTTCGGGAAGTACTGGTCCAGGGTGCGGCCGTTGATCTTCCACTGGCCGCTGCCGGGAACGATGCGGACCCGCGCGATGGCCTGCTTGCGGCGGCCGGTGCCGGCCGCGGGGCCGGTGGCGACCGGCTGGCCGAGGTAGCTCTCGCCGGCGCTCTCGGGGGTCTCGGTGCTGTACTCGGAGGGCGCTTCCTCGTACGAGTCGAGCTCGGCGGCCTGCTCGGCGCCGGTGGTGTCGTCCACGGTTCTCCTTGGGGTGTTCTAGCCAGGGCGGCTGGCCCGTCAGGCGGGTGCCCCGGCGGCCTCTGCTTCCGGGTCGCGCACGATCGGCTCGTGCGCGGGCGTCACTTCTTGATCTGGCTGACCTGGGTGATCTCGAACGGGACCGGCTTCTGCGCCTGGTGCGGGTGGTCCGGTCCGGCGTAGACCTTCACCTTGCCGAACATCTTCCGGCCGAGGGAGTTCTTGGGCAGCATGCCCTTGATCGCCTTCTCGACGGCCCGCTCGGGGTGCTTGGCCAGCAGGTCGCCGTAGCTCACCGAGCGCAGACCGCCCGGGTAGCCGGAGTGCCGGTAGGCGCGCTTCTGCTCCAGCTTGTTGCCCGACAGCGCCACCTTGTCGGCGTTCACGATGACGACGAAGTCACCGGTGTCGAGGTGCGGGGCGTAGATCGGCTTGTGCTTACCCCGGAGCAGCTGTGCGACCTGACTGGCGAGACGGCCCAGCACGACATCGGTCGCGTCGATGACGTACCACTGACGCTGGACGTCAGCGGGCTTAGGGGTGTACGTGCGCACGGTCGTAAGCCTTCGTTTCTCGTCGACTCTCAGCGGTTTCGATCCTCCACCCGTCCTCGTGGACGGGTGCCACCTGGCAGCGGAATCCTGCTCGCGCCGATCAGAGGATCATCCGACCCGGCGCTCCGGGATGCCGGGGCCCGCACGCGGCCACGGGGGCGCACATGATGGGGACACACCGACAGGTCGTCGCGCCTCCCGCCTGCAGCGAGCAGGCGCCGACGCACACAACAAACACGCAGGATACTCGGCCACGCGCACGCGGGTCAAAACGAGCCGCCGTGGCGCTTCCAGCCGCATGCCCAGTATGCCGCATGACCCGAATGCCAGGAAGTGGACGTTCAGCACCGCCACGATCACACTTCGTGGCGAATCAGCTCTTTCTGGATTCATTTCTGTAACAGAGGGTCTATATCGGGATATGGTGCCGGGCGACCGGTCCACGCCGGCTCACGCCGGCCCGCACCCGGGAGCCCCCGCTGACCACTCCCCGCAGACCAGCCGATCCCGCCGGAGGCCGCCGGCCCGGCCACGCCGGGCGCCCCGGCACCTCCGGGCGCGACGCCTCCGCGCCGCGCGACGTTCCCCCGCGGCCCGGTGTCCCTCCTTACCGCGACGAACTCGTCGCGAGCGGCCCGCGGCGCGCCCGCCGGGAGCCCCCGCCCGCCGAGCGGGCGCCGAGCGACGGCGACGCGTTCTGGAACGGCCGCCCGCCGCGCGGGAGGCGCCCCAAGAAGAAGGGCGCGAAGACGATCGTCGTGGCCGCCACCGCGTCCGCCCTCGCCATCGGCACCGGCGTCGTGATCGACCGGCTCGTCCTGCCCCAGTTCCGGTCGGAGAGGACGTCCGCTTCCGGAGCGGAGCGCAGCCCGACCGTGGAGGTTCCCGCCGGGCCGCAGAGCGACCCGCTCGCCGCGACCGGCAAGGGCTCCGGCAGCGGCTCGGGTTCCGGGACGGGGGCGGGCGGCCGGACCGGCGCCTCTCCCGCGCCGACCGCCGAGGAGCAGACGCCGCCGCTGAAAGTGATCCACCCGCCGAAGAGCGCGTCCGCCAAGCCCTCGAAGTCCAAGCGGTCCGCCGGGTCCGACGCCCCGTCGGCGCCGGGCGCGAGCAGGACTCCGGGCGGCGGCTCCGGCGGCTCCGGCTCCGGCGGCTCGTCCGGTCCCGAGGCGAGCGTGGTGTCGCTCACCAACGCCGAACGAGCCAAGCACGGCTGCCCCGCGCTGCGCACGGACGCGCGGCTCGTCACCGCGGCCCGCAAGCACTCGGCGGACATGGCGGCCAACAACTACTTCGACCACACGTCCCGCAACGGCGACAGCCCGTGGAAGCGGATGGAGGACGCCGGATACAGCAGCCCGGGGGCGGAGAACATCGCCAAGGGCTACCCCACCGCGTCGGCCGTCGTGAAGGGCTGGATGGACAGCCCCGGCCACCGGGCCAACATCCTGAACTGCGGGCTGCGCGCCATCGGCGTCGGGATGGCCTCGGGGTCCGGCGGGCCGCTGTGGACGCAGGACTTCGGCTGGAAGTGACCGCCCCCGCCCGGCGGGGACGCGACCTTCGGCAAATCACCGGCGTCCGGTTCGCCCCCATGTCATGGTGGGTGTCGCGAAGGTCCAGAGCCCTGAACGAGGAACGGTAAGGTCCAACCCATGGGTTATCCGGGCGATCAAGGCAAACCCGGCGACTGGCCTCCCCGGCAGTCGCCGCACGCGCCGTACGGACCCGGAGCCGAAGCGCCGCCGTACGGCAACGACAACGACGAATCCCCTTTCGCCCCGCGCGACGAGCCCGCCGGCACGCCGCCGGCGTTCGGCGGGGGCGGCTTCGGCGACGACAAGTTCGGCCAGGACAAGTTCGGCGATGACGCGTTCGGCGGTCCCCCCTACGGTGGCGGCGCGCCCGGTGGCGCATCCGGCGGTGCGCCCGGTGGCGAGGCGCCCGGCGAGCGGACCGCGGCCTGGTCCGACCAGCCGCCCGCGTGGGGCGACGAGTCCGCCGCCGGCGGCGGCTTCGGCGAGAACGCCCCCGGCGAGGGCGGCTTCGGCTCCTACGAGGGCATGCCGCCCGGGCCGTCCGGCGCGCCCGGGCGCCCCGAGCGCCGCCGCAACCTGCCGCTGATCATCGGCGGCGCCGCGGTCGCCGGGATCCTCCTCATCGGCGGCGGCATCGGGCTGTCGTCGATGCTCAAGGGCGACCCCAAGCCGAAGCCGAAGCCGACGCAGGCCGCGTCCCAGCAGCCCCAGGCCACGCCGAGCCCCACGCAGCCCGTCCTGACTCCGGTGAAGCTGCAGAGCCGCACCACCGACCCCGTGCCGCTGACCCTCAAGGAGGTCTTCGGCAAGGCGACGTTCAAGGCGGGCAGCCACAAGTACGTGCGGACGGCCGCCGCCGGGAAGAAGGGCTGCACCGGCACCGTCGGCGGCACGACCCTGGCCGCGGCGCTCAAGAAGGGGCGCTGCACGCAGGCGCTCCGGGCCACCTACGCGCTCAGCAACGGCTCCCTCGTCGGCACGGTCGGCGTGTTCAACCTGCAGACCGAGGCCGCCGCCAAGAAGGCCGTCAAGGCCGCCGCCGCCAAGGACGCGTTCCTCGTGTCCCTGCCCGGCAAGGGCGTCAGCAAGAACATCGGCAAGGGCGAGGCGCTCGGCACCTCGCAGGCGCGCGGCCACTACGTCATCATGACCTGGGTGCAGCGGCCGGACGGCAAGAAGATCTCCAGCAAGTACCATGCCGCGGTCCGGGTCTTCGGCACCCAGCTGGTCAAGGGCAGCAACCTGGCACTGGCGCTGCACTACCGGGAGACCGAAGGCAAGCCCCTCCAGAAGTGACCCCCATGACTACCCTCACTGCTTATGTCTGGACCTAGAGACGCACGGGAGCCCGGCGAGCAGGCCGGCGAGGCCGTTCCCCTGAAGCTCCCCGCCTTCGGGCTGGAGGCCCCCTGGTGGGCCGCGGAGTCCGCGGACACCGCCCCGTCGGCCGAGCAGGCAGCGGCGCCGGAGATGCTGTCGGCGCCCGTGGTCGAGGACGCCCTCGCCGAGGAGGTCCAGGACGAGGCCGGCGCCTCCGCCCCCGCGGCGCCCCGCGTCTCCGAGGTCCCCGCCGCTCCCCACGTCGCCTCGGCGCCGCCCGGGACGCTCGTCGCCGGGCGGGGCGTCCCGCACGTCGACTCCCGCGGCGCCGTCCCCGCCGATCCGATCATCAAGCCCCCGATCTCCCCCGACGAGACCGACCCCGAAGGCTTCCCGCCCGTCCCGCCCCTCCCGGGCGGGTTCGGGGCGGCGACGCCGCGAGGCGAGGCCGCGGGGGCCGTCACACCAGAGACCGAGGCCACCGTGGACCACCCCGCCGTGACCGACACCGCGACGGACATCCCCGCGTCGCTTTCGGCGTTCGAGAAGGCCAAGGAGGCGGAGGACGCCGCCTCGCTCGCGCCCGTGCTCGTCCCGGACGCCATCCTGCCGCCCGGCGTCGTCCCGCCCACCGGAAGCGGCCCGTTCCCGCACACCGATCCGGCCGCGGTGGGCGCGGCCGGCGCCGACCAGGGGGGCACGCCGCCCTTCCACGCCGAGGGCGCCGCCCCCGCCGACGCCCCGCCGCCCGGACGCCCACCGCAGGGCATGCCCGTCACCGGCCAGGGCGGCGGCAAGGGGCGCTCGGTGCTGATCGGCGGCGTCGCCGCGGTCATCCTCGCCGCGGTCGGCGCCCTGTTCCTCATCGGCGGCACGGGCTCGGACGGCGACCACGGCAAGAAGGGCAAGACCCCCGAGGCCCCCGCCGCGGCGCAGACCACGCCCGCGGTCACACCGTCCGCCACGGCCACCGCCCGCGTGGACATCAACAACGAGAAGACCGACACCGCCGACCTGACGTTCCGCGACGTCTTCCCGACCGAGACCATCCGGTTCGGCGACCGGACCTACCTCCGGGACCGCTGGTCGCTCAACCGCGACGTCACCTACGCGGCCCGCGGCTCCATGCTCGCCGCCCTCCGCAAGGACCAGTGCCGCAAGATCGTCCGCGCCACCTACATCGACCCGCAGAGCAAGCTCGCCGTCACCTCCGGCATCGCGGTGATGCCGACGAAGGCGGCCGCGATCGCCGTGAGCAAGGCGGGCGACCCCGCCCGCTACGAGTGGTTCCGCGGCATGGCGGGCAAGCGGTCCCCCGACATCGACCAGGCCGGCGGCTACGCGGCCGCGACCGTGCGCGGCCGGTACGTCGCCTACGCCTACGTCCAGTGGGCGAACGGGAAGAAGGCCAAGCCCGGCGACCCGACGATCAAGAAGGCGGCGCAGCTGTTCCTCGACTACGACCTGCGCCCGATCGTGGCGCGGTCACGGGGCTGAGCCCCGCAGGCCCGGCCCAGGGACCGCGGGGTCAGGCGCCCTGCCGGGGCGCGGCGCCGCCGGGCGGCGCCGGCTGGTCGGCGGACGCCGCGGCGGCCGTGGCGTTCAGCGTCCGGACGCGGCGGGTCTCCTGGGCCCGCCTGGCCAGGCTCTCGTCCTCGGGGTAGCGGATCTCCTCCAGCGACAGGCCGTGCGCGGGCGCCACGTTCACGCCCGAGTCGCGGACGCGCGCCGCGAGCACCTGCGCGGGCCACTCGACCTCGCGCCGCCCGTCCCCCACCATCAGCAGCGCGCCGACGAGCGCGCGGACCATCGAGTGGCAGAACGCGTCGGCCTCCACGGTGGCGAGCGCGAGATGCGGGTCGCGGTCGTCGCGCGCCCACTCGTAGCGCAGCAGCTCCCGGATGGTCGTCGCGCCCTCCCGCCTGCGGCAGTACGCGGCGAAGTCGTTCTCGCCGACCAGCCTGCGGGCGGCCTCGTTCATCCGGGCGAGGTTCAGGGGACGGGGATGCCACAGCACGTCGTGCCGGCGCAGCGGCTCCACCCCGAACGGGTTGTCGCACACCCGGTACACGTAGCGCCGCGACAGCGCGGAGAACCGCGCGTCGAACCCCTCCGGGGCGATCGACACGCGCCACACCCGCACGTCCGGGGGCAGCAGCCCGGCGAGGCGGCGCGGCATCGTCCCGTTGATCGCCGAGTAGGCGGCGACGGGGACGACGAGGTGGGCGACCTGGCCGCGGGCGTGGACGCCGGCGTCGGTGCGGCCGGCGACGGTGAGCATGGGAGGCGGGTCCAGGCGAAGCATCCGGGCGAGCGCGTCCTCGATGACGCCCTGGACGGTCCGCTGGTTCGGCTGCCTGGCCCAGCCCGCGAAGTCCGACCCGTCGTAGGAGATGTCGAGCCGGAGTCGTACCAGTGCGGTCATGTCAGCCGAGTCGTCCTTCTGCAACGTCCGTCCATCCCTCCGGGCAGCCCGCGTTCGTCGGGCACTCCCCTGACACGCTCCCCGGTGAACCGTCGCCCTCCTGCCATGACCATGCGATCAAGTCTGGCAAAGTTCGGGCCCGCCGTCCCGATGGAAACGGCGGGCCCTCACGAACTTCGAGCAAACGCTCGCCCAGTTCAAGCGGCGGATTACTCCTTCTCGCCCTCGTCCTTGGCTTCCGCGTCTCCGGCGGCCTCGTCCTTGGCTTCCACGGCGGCGGTGTCGTCCGCCTCCGTCTTGGCCTCGGCCTCCTCCGCCTTCGGCGCCGGGGCGGCCGGAGCGGCCGTGCCGCCGGACGCCGCCAGCTGCTCCTGCACCAGCTCGATCACGGCCATCGGGGCGTTGTCGCCCTTGCGCGGACCGATCTTGGTGATGCGGGTGTAGCCGCCGGGACGGTTCTCGAAGCGCGGCGCGATCTCGGTGAAGAGCTCGTGCAGGACGCCCTTGTCGCGGATCGTCTTGGCGACCAGGCGACGGTTGTGCAGGTCGCCCTTCTTCGCCTTGGTGATCAGCTTCTCCGCCAGCGGACGCACCCGCCGGGCCTTGGCCTCGGTGGTGGTGATGCGGCCGTGCTCGAACAGCGCCGTGGCCAGGTTGGCCAGGATCAGGCGCTGGTGCGCCGCGCTGCCGCCGAGGCGGGCGCCCTTGGTGGGCTGGGGCATGTCGTTTCCTTCCTGCACCGGCCGTGTCAGGTACCGGTGTCAGCTGGTTCCGGCCGGCCGGGGACCGCGGGCCCCCGGCCGCCGGACTCGGGTTCCTAGTACTGCTCGGTCTCGGCGTAGCCCTGGTCGTCGTCGCCGTAGTTGTCGGCCGCCGCGCTCGGGTCGAACCCGGGCGGGGAGTCCTTCAGCGACAGGCCCATGTCGTTGAGCTTCTGCTTGACCTCTTCGATCGACTTGGCGCCGAAGTTGCGGATGTCGAGCAGGTCCTGCTCGCTGCGGGCGACGAGCTCGCCCACGGAGTGGATGCCCTCGCGCTTCAGGCAGTTGTAGGAGCGGACCGTGAGGTTCAGCTCCTCGATCGGCAGGGCCAGGTCCGCGGCGAGCGCGGCGTCCGTCGGGGACGGGCCCATGTCGATGCCCTCGGCCTCGACGTTGAGCTCCCGGGCCAGCCCGAACAGCTCGACGAGGGTCTTGCCGGCGGAGGCGACCGCGTCGCGCGGCAGCATCGCCTGCTTGGTCTCCACGTCCAGGATGAGGCGGTCGAAGTCGGTGCGCTGCTCGACTCGGGTGGCCTCGACCTTGTAGGTGACCTTGAGCACGGGCGAGTAGATGGAGTCGATCGGGATCCGGCCGATCTCCTGGCCCGGCTGCTTGTTCTGCGCGGCCGAGACGTAGCCGCGGCCGCGCTCGACCGTCAGCTCCATCTCCAGCTTGGCCTTGTTGTTCAGGGTGGCGATGTGCAGGTCCGGGTTGTGGACCTCCACGCCCGCCGGCGGCGCGATGTCGGCCGCGGTCACCTCGCCCGGGCCCTGCTTGCGCAGGTACATGACGACGGGCTCGTCGTGCTCGGAGGAGACGACGAGCTCCTTGAGGTTCAGGATGATGTCGGTGACGTCCTCCTTCACCCCGGGCACGGTCGAGAACTCGTGCAGGACGCCCTCGATCCGGATGCTGGTGACGGCCGCACCGGGAATGGAGGAGAGCAGGGTGCGACGCAGCGAGTTGCCGATCGTGTAGCCGAAGCCCGGCTCCAGCGGCTCGATGGTGAACCGCGACCGGTACTCGTCGACCTGCTCTTCGGTGAGAGTCGGACGCTGAGCGATGAGCATGGTGGTGCCTTCTTTCCGCGGTGCCCGCTATTTGACTACCGCGTTCTGGATTCTTCCCCGATCCGCCGGGGTCCCAACGGGGGACCCCGGCGGGCGTTGAGCCCTTACTTGGAGTAGAGCTCGACGATCAGCTGCTCCTGGACGGGAGCGTCGATCTGCTGCCGGACGGGCAGCGAGTGCACGAGGATCCGCATCTTCTCGCCGTCGACCCCGAGCCACGCCGGAACCTGGCGCTCGCCGACCTCGGCCTTGGCGACCTGGAACGGCGTCATCTCCAGCGACTTCGGCTTGACGTCGACGATGTCGGCCTCGCCGACCAGGGCCGACGGGATGTTGACCTTCTTGCCGTTGACCCGGATGTGGCCGTGCCGGATGAGCTGGCGGGCCATGTCGCGGGACTTGGCGAAGCCGGCCCGGTAGACGACGTTGTCGAGCCGGCGCTCCAGCAGCATGAGCAGGTTGTCACCCGTCTTGCCCTGCTGGCGGGTCGCCTCGACGTAGTAGTTGTGGAACTGCCGCTCCAGCACGCCGTAGATGCGCCGCGCCTTCTGCTTCTCGCGAAGCTGCAGCAGGTACTCGGTCTCCTTCGGCCGGCCGCGACCGTGCTCACCCGGCGGGTAGGGACGGATCTCGATCGGGCACTTCGGGCCCTCGCACTTGCTGCCCTTGAGGAACAGCTTCATCTTCTCGCGGCGGCAGAGCTTGCAGTCCGCACCGGTGTAACGAGCCATTGTTCTAGATCTCCCCTGCCTCAGACCCGGCTGGCCAGCGCAGTGGCGGGCGGTGCCGCCTGCGCAAATTCCAGATTGCTCATGACGGGTCAGACCCTCCGACGCTTCGGCGGGCGGCAGCCGTTGTGCGGAACGGGCGTGACGTCCTGGATCGAGCCCACCTCGAGGCCGGTGGCCTGCAGCGACCGGATGGCGGTCTCGCGGCCCGAGCCCGGGCCCTTCACGAAGACGTCGACCTTGCGCATGCCGTGCTCCATCGCGCGCCGGGCGGCGGCCTCGGCGGCCTGCTGCGCGGCGAACGGGGTGGACTTGCGCGAGCCCTTGAACCCGACGTGGCCCGAGGAGGCCCAGGAGATCACGTTGCCGTTGGGGTCGGTGATCGAAACGATCGTGTTGTTGAACGTGCTCTTGATGTGGGCGTGCCCGTGAGCGACGTTCTTCTTTTCCTTGCGGCGCACCTTCTTGGCGCCGACACGGCTCTTAGGAGGCATGTGCTCTCTCTACTCTTGAGGTCATCGATCCGGAGGACCGACTCCGGACTACTTCTTGCCGGCCTTCTTCTTGCCGGCCACGGTCTTCTTCTTGCCCTTGCGGGTGCGCGCGTTGGTCTGCGTGCGCTGACCGTGCACCGGAAGCCCGCGGCGGTGCCGGATGCCCTGGTAGCACCCGATCTCGATCTTGCGGCGGATGTCCGCCTGGACCTCGCGGCGAAGATCACCCTCGATCTTGTAGTTCGCCTCGATCCAGTCGCGGAGCTTGACCAGCTCGTCGTCGCCGAGCTGGTGCACGCGCAGGTCGCCGCTGACGCCGGTGCCCGAGAGGGTCTCCAGCGCCCGCGTCCGGCCGATGCCGAAGATGTAGGTGAGAGCGACCTCGAGGCGCTTGTCGCGCGGGAGGTCGACGCCGAGGAGGCGTGCCATGTGGGCAGTTCCCTTCATTCGTCCGGAGGTATGGACGCACCGCCTCCGCATACACCCTGCCCGGGTGGCGGCCCCGGCCTCCGAAGGTCCGGGGGTGCCCCTCCACACGACACTGCCGTACGGCCGGATCCCGGAGTTCCCGGACCCGGCGCGTACGGCCGTGTGAAGGCTGCGGTGCGCTTGCTGGGTTGTGAGCGTCAGCCCTGACGCTGCTTGTGGCGCGGGTCGGAGCAGATGACCATGACCCGGCCGTGCCGGCGGATGACGCGGCACTTGTTGCAGATCTTCTTGACGCTCGGCTTGACCTTCACTGGGTCTCCTAGAGATAAGGGTCACCCCCGCGCCGCCACGCACGGGGAAGGCAACCCCAGTGGGATTTACTTGTAGCGGTAGACGATCCGACCGCGCGTGAGGTCGTAGGGGCTCAGCTCCACAACGACGCGGTCGTCCGGCAGGATCCGGATGTAGTGCATCCGCATCTTGCCGCTGATGTGGGCGAGCACCTTGTGCCCGTTGTCGAGTTCCACCTTGAACATGGCGTTCGGCAGCGACTCGATGACGGTGCCCTCGATCTCGATGGCCCCTTCTTTCTTGGGCATGTCCTCCGCGCTTCGCTGATCGGCTCATTGGACGCGGCCCGGCTCTCCAGGGGAGAATCGGCCGCGACCCGCACCGCGGCGCGGATGCGCCAGGAAGGGGAATCGAGCGGCCGTCGACGGACCGACAAGGGAGTCTACGTCAACCGGCCGTCCAATGCGAAATCGACGCATGATACGTGTCCGGAGACTGCTCCCGAGTCAAGCATACATCGCCTGCGCGTTGTACCTTTCCAGGAGAGCGACGTTCGAGGAGGGTCAGCATGCCGAGCTATGACTTCGCGCTGATCCTCAGCCGTCCCCTCTACGAGGACGAGCTCGACCCGCTGTTCGACCGCACGCACGGCGCGGTCACCGTGTCGATCATCAGCGAGCCGCACCACGCAGACCGTCCTCCAGCCCCCACCCACCACCATCCAAACGACGCGCTCCGCTCGGCGGACCGTCCTCCAGCCCCCACCCACCACCATCCAAACGACGCGCTCCGCTCGGCGGACCGTCTGGGGAACGCCTCGTGCACCTGGCCGGGCGCCACCCTCGCCGCGGCGATCATGGAGGTGGTCGGGCACGTCGAGGAGAGCGCGCCCGGCCTGCACGTCCTGCAGGTGGAGGCCGACCCGCTGCTGACCATCCGCGACATCGCCGAGCGGGTGGGCCGGTCCCTCGACTCGGTCCGGCACGCGATCACCGGGGCGCGCGGCGCCACCGGCTTCCCGTCCTCGGAGATGTCCACCGCCGGTCACCGGCTGTGGCGGTGGTCCAAGGTCGCCGCCTGGTACGGGCTGGACGATCCCCAGCTCATCGAGGCCAAGCCGACCGTCCAGGCCATCAACGGCTGGCTCGCGCTGCGCGACGTCGTCCCCGACATCGCCCCCGCCCCGGAGGACGTCACCTCGGCCCTGTCCCTCGTCATCCCGCACGTCGCCTGAGGGCGCGTCGCCCGGGCGAGGCGGAGGCCGCCGCCCCGGCGACCGCGCTCCCGGCGGGGGCGAGTCGACAGTCCCGGCGCGCGGACGCGAAGATCGTCCCGGCGCCCGCGGCCCGGGGCGGCCCGGAACACGGGGTTCCGTGATGTGCTGGGGGCAACGGGGAGGGGATCGATGGCGATCATCGCGCAGCTGAGCGACATCCATCTGGCGGCCGGACGCGACGGCGGGATGGACGACGACTCGGGGCCGGTCCGCGCGCTGCGGGCCGCCGTGTCGAGCCTGCTGTCGCTGCCCGCGCGGCCCGACGCCGTCGTGCTCACCGGGGACCTCGCCGACCGCGGCCTGCCCTCCGAGTACACCCGGCTGCACGCGCTGCTGTCGCCGCTGCCGATGGCCGTCTACCCGATGTGCGGCAACCACGACGACCGCGACGAGATGCGCCGGACGTTCGCCGACCATCCGGCGGTCGCGGCGACGGGGACCGGCCCCGGGGCGCCCGTCCAGTACGCCGTCGACGTGGCCGGCGTGCGCCTGGTCTGCTGCGACACGACCGTCGACGGCCACCCCCACGGGCACATGAGCGAGGAGAGGCTCGCCTGGCTGGAGGAGACGCTGAGCGCCGCGCCCGGCGTCCCGACCGTCATCGCCACCCACCACCCGCCGTACCCGATCGGGATGCGGTTCATCGACGACCTGCGGTTCGTCGACCCCGCCGGGTTCGCGGCCGTGATCTCCCGGCACCCGCAGGTCGTACGGGTGATCTCCGGGCACGCGCACCGGGCGACGGTCGGATCGCTGGCGGGACGGGTCTGCACCACCTGCCCGAGCACCTACCGGCAGCTGTTCCTCGACCTCACCCGGCGGGGCCGCGCCGCCGTCACCGGGGAGCCCGCCGGGTTCGCCCTGCACCTCGTCGGCGAGGACGGCACCGCCACCACCCACTTCGCCCCGACCGGGAACTACCGGCCCCTGATGGACGTGGAGTGACCCCGCCGGGCGGCACCGGGCACGCCGGCCCGGGCCCTGCCGGACGGGCGCGTCAGCGGTCGCCCTGGCGCCCGCCGAAGACCGTGCGCATCAGCAGGACGGCGCCCCACGGGCCCGCCACCCAGATCCACCACGGGTAGACCGCGCCCGACGTCACCAGGATGATCAGCCACACCGTCAGGTTGATCGCGCTGACCGTCGCCCAGGCGCCCCACATCGCCGCCATCCGCTGCGGTTCGAGGCCGCCCGACGGCCGCCGCGCCGGCGACGCGGTGCCCTTGCTCTGCGTCGCGGGGACCGGGAGCTGGTACAGGTCCTCCTCCGGCAGGTCGGACGTGACCTCCTGGAGCTGCCCGAGCGTCCTGGCGCCGTAGACCGCGTCCAGCCGCTCCTGCAGCTCGTCCATCGTGATCCGGCCCTCCGCGCAGTGCTCGCGCAGACTCGCGGCCACCCGGTCGCGGTCGGCGTCCGACGCCCGGATCTCAGGGTTCGGCGCCATCGCTCCTCCGCTCCTCAGGACCTGCCTTCACTCTCCATTCTGCGGCGCGGATCCGAGCTTCGCGAACCGGTCGCGGCCCTCGTCGAGCGCCGTCAGGACGCGGGGGCCGTCCGCCGTGACCGCGAACGTGTGCTCGAAGTGCGCCGAGGAGCGCCCGTCGGTCGTCACGACCGTCCAGCCGTCGTCGAGCTCGGCGGTCTCCTTCGTGCCGAGGTTCACCATCGGCTCCACCGCGAAGCACATGCCCGGTTCCAGGACGGGCCCGTGCCCGGGCGCGCCGTGGTTGGGGATCAGCGGGTCCATGTGCATCTCGGTCCCGATGCCGTGGCCGCCGTAGCCCTCGACGATGCCGTAGCGCCCCTGAGAGCGGATGTGGGACTCGATCGCATGGGAGATGTCCGTGAGGCGGGCGCCGGCGCGCCCGGCCGCGAGGCCGCGCCACAGGGACTCCTCCGTGACCTCCAGCAGCCGCCGCTCCTCGTCGGTGATCTCCCCCACCGGGACCGTGATCGCCGCGTCGCCGTGCCAGCCCTCCACGATCGCGCCGCAGTCGATGGACAGCACGTCGCCCTCGCGCAGGATCTTGTCCGCCCGCGGGATGCCGTGCACGATCTCCTCGTTGACCGACGCGCAGATCGTCCCCGTGAAGCCGTGGTAGCCCTTGAACGACGGGACGCCGCCGTTGTCGCGGATGTGCTCCTCGGCGAGCGCGTCCAGGTCCAGGGTGCTCATGCCCGGCTTGGCGGCCGCGCGCAGCAGCTCCAGCGTCCGGCCGACGAGCAGACCCGCCGTGCGCATCAGCTCGACCTGCTCCGCGGTCTTCATCTGGATCATGAGTCTGCGCCGTTTGAACATCTCTCCCCTTGCACCGGTCCTCGCGCCGAAAACGGCCGCGCGGACGCGGGATCACCCGCGTCCGCGCCCACGACCCCACCGGGGGCCGTCACTTCTCCAGTGAACCCGTCGACCTCTCCGGCCTGCCCGTCATTTCTCCAGCGGGCGCAGCGCGGTGAGGGCGCGCTTGGTGACCTCTTCGACCGGTCCCGTCGCGTCGATGCCGACGAGGATGTTCTCGTCGGCGTAGAACTGCACCAGCGGCGCCGTGTCGTGCCGGTACACCTCCAGGCGGTGCATGACGACCTCTTCCTTGTCGTCGTCCCGCTGGAACAGGTGACCGCCGCAGTCGTCGCAGATGTCGTCCTGCTTGTCGTCGAAGTCGACGTGCCAGATCCGGCCGCACTTGTCGCAGGTGCGCCGGCCCGACAGCCGCCGGACGACCTCGTCCTCGTCGACGACGAGTTCCAGCACGATGTCGAGGCGGGTGTCCCACTCGGCGAGGATCTTCTTCAGCGTCTCGGCCTGCGGGACGTTCCGCGGGAACCCGTCCAGCAGGAAGCCGTCGCGGGCGTCGTCCTCGCCGAGCCGGTCGCGGACCATCGCGATCGTGACCTCGTCGGGGACGAGGTCGCCGCGGTCCATGTACTGCTTGGCCTGCCGGCCGAGCGGCGTCCCGCCGCTGACGTTCGCGCGGAAGATGTCACCTGTCGAGATCTTCGGGACCGACAGATGAGATGCGATGAACTGGGCCTGCGTCCCCTTGCCCGCACCCGGGGGGCCCACCAGGACGATACGCACTACCGGAGGAAGCCCTCGTAGTTGCGCTGCTGGAGCTGACTCTCGATCTGCTTCACGGTATCCAGTCCGACGCCGACGACGATGAGGATGCTCGTGCCGCCGAACGGGAAGTCCGAGCTCGCCTTCATGAGTGCGAAGGCGACCATCGGGATGAGGGACACGAGCCCCAGGTAGAGCGCACCGGGTGTGGTGATCCGGGTCAGCACGAAGTCGAGGTACTCGGCAGTCGGCCGACCAGGACGGATACCTGGGATGAATCCACCATACTTCTTCATGTTGTCGGCGACTTCAGTGGGGTTGAAGGTGATCGCCACATAGAAGTACGTGAAGAAGATGATGAAGACGAAGAAGATCCCCATGTGCCAGGCGTTGTCCTGCTGGAGATAGGGCTGCACCTTCTGCAGCCACTTCGTGTTGGGCCACAACTGGGTGGCCAGAACCGGCAGGTAGAGCAGCGAGGACGCGAAGATGATCGGGATGATGCCGGCCTGGTTGACCTTCAGCGGGATGTAGGTCGACGTGCCGCCGTACATGCGGCGTCCCACCATCCGCTTGGCGTACTGGACGGGGATGCGCCGCTGCGCCTGCTCGACGAACACGACCCCGGCCATGATCGCCAGACCCACCAGGATCACGATCGCGAAGACGAACCCGTTCTTGGTCTTGTAGATGCTCCAGAACTGGGCGGGGAAGACCGCCACCACCTGGGTGAAGATCAGGATCGACATGCCGTTGCCGACGCCGCGGTCGGTGACCAGCTCGCCCAGCCACATGATGACGGTCGTGCCCGCCACCATAATGATCACCATAGTGATGATCGGGAAGATACCCTTGTCGTACAGGATGTCGCCGCTGCCGGAGATGCCCTGGAACAACTGGCCCGTGCTCGCCATCGCGACGATGCCGGTCGCCTGCAGGATCGCCAGCCCGACCGTCAGGTACCGGGTGTACTGGGTGATCTTCGTCGTACCGGCCTGGCCCTCCTTCTTCAGGGCCTCCAGCCGGGGGATCACCACCGTCAGCAGCTGCAGGATGATGCTGGCCGTGATGTACGGCATGATGCCGAGCGCGAAGACCGACAGCTTCAGCAGCGCGCCGCCGCTGAACAGGTCGACCAGGCCGTAAAGCTGGCTGCTGTCCTTGGCCGCGTCCGCGGTCTCCTTCAGCACCTTCACGTTCACGTTGGGCGTCGGCAGGATCGAACCGATCCTGAACACCACGATCATAAACAACGTGAAAAGGATTTTCTTACGCAGGTCAGGCGTACGGAAAGCCCGAGCGAACGCGGTCAGCACCATTCCTCCTGCGCGACTGGCTGGTTCATGGCCGCCGAGGGGGCGGTTTCAGGTCCATGAGTTCGGGCGGAGAATACCCGGTGTGACGGCAGAGTGCGCAATCTCACGCGGAGTACCTTCGCTCGTGTGACTCTAACAGCAGATGACACCGGGGCCGCCCCGCCGGACCCGGTGGCCTCACGGCCCCGGGCCTCATGCGGAGGCGGCCCCGGCATCAGGTGTCCTTCTTACAGCTCGTCGGCGGATCCGCCGGCGGCGGCGATCTTCTCCTTGGCGGCGCCGGAGAAGGCGTGCGCCTTCACCTGGACCGCGACGGAGATGTCGCCCGTGCCGAGGATCTTGACCGGACGGCCGCGGCGCACCGCGCCCTTGGCCGCCAGGTCCTCCGCCGTGACCTCGCCGCCCTCGGGGTAGAGCGCGGCGAGCTTGTCCAGGTTCACGACCTGGAACTCGACCCGGTTCGGGTTCTTGAAGCCCTTGAGCTTCGGAACCCGGCGGATCAGGGGCATCTGGCCGCCCTCGAAACCGACGGGGACGGTGCTGCGGGCCTTGGTGCCCTTGGTGCCGCGACCGGCGGTCTTGCCCTTGGACGCCTCGCCGCGGCCCTTGCGGGTCTTGGCCTTGTTGGCGCCGGGGGCCGGACGCAGGTCGTGCACCTTCAGCGGGGCGCCCTCGGTCTCCGCGGCGGAGTCCTTACCGAGATCAGCCGCCATGTCAGTCGACCTCCTCGACGGTGACCAGGTGCGCCACCGTCCGGATCATGCCGAGCACCTCGGGGCGGTCCTCGCGGACCACGCTCTGCCCGATCTTCTTCAGGCCCAGGGTGCGCAGCGTGTCACGCTGGTTCTGCTTCTCGCTGATCACGGACTTGGTCTGCGTGATCTTCAGGTTGCTCACGACGACGCGACCTCCGCCCTCGGCTCGCTGCCCGCGGCACGCGCGCGCAGCATGGCCGCCGGGGCGACGTCCTCGATCGGCAGGCCGCGCTTGGCCGCGATCTCCTCGGGACGCTTCAGCGACTTCAGACCCGCGATCGTGGCGTGCACGATGTTGATCGCGTTGTCGCTGCCCAGCGACTTGCTCAGCACGTCGTGGATGCCGGCGCACTCCAGGACCGCGCGCACCGGGCCGCCGGCGATGACGCCGGTACCGGGGCTGGCCGGACGGAGCAGGACCTCGCCCGCCGCGTCGCGCGCCTGCACCAGGTGCGGGATCGTGCCCTGGATCCGCGGCACCTTGAAGAAGTGCTTCTTGGCCTCCTCGACGCCCTTGGCGATCGCCGCGGGCACCTCCTTGGCCTTGCCGTAGCCGACGCCGACGGTGCCGTTGCCGTCACCGACGATCACCAGGGCGGTGAAGCTGAAGCGACGCCCGCCCTTGACGACCTTGGCGACACGGTTGATCGCCACGACCTTCTCGATGTACGACTGGCCCTTGTCGGCGCCACCGCGGCGGTCGTCGCGGCGGTCGCGACGGTCGCCACCCTGACCGCCACCACGCCTCTGCGCTGCCATCAGTGGTTCCTCTCGTTCACCTTGTAAAGGGCCATCAGAGCTCCAGGCCCCCCTCACGCGCACCGTCCGCGACAGCGGCGATGCGGCCGTGGTACTTGTTGCCGCCGCGGTCGAACACGACCGCGTGGACGCCGGCCTGCTTGGCCCGCTCGGCGACGAGCTCGCCGACCTTGCGGGACTTGGCCGTCTTGTCGCCGGAGTCGGCGCGCAGGTCCGCCTCCATCGTCGACGCGCTGGCCAGCGTGTGGCCCTTGTCGTCGTCGATGACCTGGACGAACACGTGCCGGCTGGAGCGGGTCACGACCAGGCGCGGCCGCGCGGCGGTGCCCACGACCTTCTTGCGGACCCGCAGGTGCCGGCGCTTGCGAGCAAGCTGGCGACCGCTCGTGGCCTTGCCGGCCAGGGTCTTGGTGCCTGCCATGACTACTTACCAGCCTTTCCGACCTTGCGGCGGATCTGCTCGCCCTCGTAGCGCACGCCCTTGCCCTTGTACGGGTCGGGCTTGCGCAGCTTGCGGATGCGGGCGGCGATCTCACCGACGAGCTGCTTGTCGATGCCCTCGACGACGAGCTGCGTCGGCTTCTCCACCGTGAAGGTGATGCCCTCCGGCGCCTCGAACGGGATCGGGTGGCTGTAGCCGAGCGAGAACTCCACGTTCTTGCCCTTGGCCACCACCCGGTAGCCGACGCCCTGGATGACCAGGGTCTTCTTGTAGCCGTCGGTGACGCCGACGACCATGTTGTTGATCAGCGTCCGGGTGAGCCCGTGCAGGCCGCGCACCTTGTTGACGTCATTGGGCCGGGAGACGACGAGCTTGCCGTCCTCCTGGCTGACCTCGATGGGGTCGGCGACGGTGTGCGAGAGCGTGCCCTTCGGGCCCTTGACGGTGACCTCGCGGCCTTCGAGCTTGACCTCGACACCGCTGGGCACGCTGATGGGGAGACGTCCGATACGAGACATTAGAAGTGCCCTCCCCTCACCAGACGTAGGCGAGGACTTCCCCGCCCACTCCGCGCTTGCCGGCCTGACGGTCCGTCATCAGGCCCGAGGACGTCGAGATGATCGCGACGCCCAGCCCGCCCAGGACCTTCGGCAGGTTGTCCTTCTTCGCGTACACACGCAGACCCGGCTTCGAGACGCGCTTGATGCCGGCGATCGAACGCTCGCGGGTCGGGCCGAACTTCAGCTCGATCAGGAGCTTCTTGCCGACCTCGGCGTCCTCCACGGTCCAGCCCGAGATGTAGCCCTCCTGCTGGAGGATCTCGGCGATGTGCGCCTTGATCTTCGAGTACGGCATCGCCACCGAGTCGTGGTACGCCGAATTCGCGTTACGCAGACGCGTCAGCATGTCTGCGATCGGGTCGGTCATCGTCATGGCCTACTGGCCCTCCCTCGCCACGGTTTCCTCGGGTTGATGCGGCCCGTGGACCTTTGGCGCGGTCGTGGACGCCCTCTCAGGCGCCCGGTTGGTCATTACAGGCCGGCTTCCGCCGCCCCCGGAGCCGCGCTCCGGGGACGCGGTCACCAGCTGGACTTCGTGATGCCAGGCAGCTCGCCGCGGTGGGCCATCTCCCGGAAGCACACGCGGCACAGGCCGAACTTCCGGTAGACGGAGCGCGGACGCCCGCAGCGCGAGCACCGAGTGTACGCGCGCACGCCGAACTTCGGCTTCCGCGCCGCCTTGGCGATCAGCGACTTCTTCGCCATGCTCAGCTCTCCTTGAAGGGGAAGCCCAGGAGCTTGAGCAGCGCCCGGCCCTCGTCGTCGGTCTTCGCGGACGTCACGACCGTGATGTCCATGCCCCGCGAGCGGTCGATCTTGTCGGGGTCGACCTCGTGGAACATGACCTGCTCGGTCAGCCCGAAGGTGTAGTTGCCGTTGCCGTCGAACTGCTTCGGCGACAGCCCGCGGAAGTCGCGGATACGGGGCAGCGCCGTGGCGAGCAGGCGGTCCAGGAACTCCCACATCCGGTCGCCGCGCAGCGTGGCGTGCGCGCCGATCGGCATGCCCTCGCGCAGCTTGAACTGCGCGATGGACTTGCGGGCCCGGTTCACCGCGGGCTTCTGCCCGGTGATCGCCGCCAGGTCGCGGATCGCGCCCTCGATCAGCTTGGCGTCCTTGGCCGCGTCGCCGACCCCCATGTTGACCACGATCTTGGTCAGCGAGGGGATCTGCATGACGTTGGCGTAGCCGAACTGCTCGCGCATCTGGCCCGCGATCTCCTCGCGGTAGCGCAGCTTCAGCCTCGGCGTCGGCACGGGACGCTCGGTAACGGTCTCGGTCATCGGTCTCAGATCTCCTTACCGCTACGGCGCGAGATCCGAACCTTCGTGCCGTCGTCGTTGGTGCGGTAACCGACCCGTGCCGGCTTGCCGTCCTCGACGATCGCGACGTTGCTGACGTGCAGCGGCGCCTCGACCGTGACGCGACCGCTCTCCTTGCCGGCACGCTGCTGGTCGGCCTTGATGTTCTTGGTGATGAGGTTGACGCCCTCGACGACGACCCGCTCCTCGCGGGGGATGACGCGCAGGACCTTGCCCGTCGCGCCCTTGTCCTTGCCGGCGATGACGATGACCTCGTCGCCCTTGCGGATCTTCATCAGAGCACCTCCGGCGCGAGCGAGATGATGCGCATGAACTTCTTCTCGCGCAGTTCGCGGCCCACCGGGCCGAAGATACGGGTGCCGCGGGGGTCGCCGCCGTCCTTGATGAGGACGGCGGCGTTCTCGTCGAAGCGGATGTAGGAGCCGTCCGGGCGCCGGCGCTCCTTGCGGGTGCGCACGACGACCGCCTTGACGACGTCACCCTTCTTCACGCCGGCGCCGGGAAGGGCGTCCTTCACCGTCGCGACGATGATGTCGCCGACTCCCGCGTAGCGCCGACCCGAGCCGCCGAGAACCCGGATGCAAAGGATCTCCTTCGCACCCGTGTTGTCGGCGACCTTGAGTCGCGACTCCTGCTGGATCACGTCTAACTCCTGTTCGTCACACCGGTTCTCGGCGCCCCCTTCGCGGGCGCCGAGCCTGGTGGAACCAGACTGTGGTCAATAGCGGGACTGCGTCCCGCGGGCCTGCGGCCCTACTTGGCCTTCTCGAGGATCTCCACCACGCGCCACCGCTTGGTGGCGGACAGCGGGCGGGTCTCCATGAGACGGACGCGGTCGCCGACGCCGCACTCGTTGGCCTCGTCGTGCGCCTTGTAGTTCTTCGTGCGGCGGATCACCTTGTGGTACTTGGGGTGCTTCACGCGGTCCTCGACGGACACGACCACGGTCTTGTCCATCTTGTCGCTGACCACCAGACCCTCAAGGATCTTGCGGCTGGTCCGCTGCTCGGTCGTCTGCTCGGTCATTCGTTGCCCTCCGCGGCGTCCTCGACCGTCACGATGCCGAGCTCGCGCTCCCGCATCACGGTGTAGATGCGGGCGATCTCGCGCTTGACGGTGCGCAGCCGCCCGTGGCTCTCAAGCTGGCCGGTGGCGGCCTGGAAGCGGAGGTTGAACAGCTCCTCCTTGGCCTCCTTGAGCTTGGTGACCAGGACGTCCTCGGGCTCGGTCCGCAGGTCGTCGGCGGTAAGACCCTTGGCCATCAGGACTCACCCACCTCTCGCTTCACGATCTTGCACTTCATGGGGAGCTTGTGGATCGCGCGGGTGAGCGCCTCCCGAGCGACCTGCTCGTTCGGGTAGGAGATCTCGAACAGCACGCGGCCCGGCTTGACGTTCGCCACCCACCACTCCACGGAGCCCTTACCGGAGCCCATGCGGGTCTCGGCGGGCTTCTTGGTCAGCGGACGGTCCGGGAAGATGTTGATCCAGACCTTGCCGCCGCGCTTGATGTGGCGGGTCATGGCGATACGCGCGGCCTCGATCTGCCGGTTGGTCACGTACGCGCTCTCGACGGCCTGGATGCCGTACTCGCCGAACGTCACCCTCGTGCCGCCCTTGGCCATGCCGCGGCGCTTCGGGTGGTGCTGCTTGCGGTGCTTGACCTTGCGAGGGATCAGCATCGGTTACTCAGCTCCCCTCACCCTGCGGAGCAGCCTCGGCGGTCGGCGCCGGCTGCTCGGAACCCTGCTGCTGCTTCTGCTCGCCGCCACGGCCGCCGCCGGCGCCACCGGCGCCGCCACGGCCACCGCGACCGCCGCGGCCGCCGCCGCGACGCTCACCGCGGCGCTCGCGGCCACCGCCGCCGCCCGCGGCACGCTGCTGCGCGGCCTGCTGCTCGCGCTCGGCGCGCGTCTGCGCGGCCTCGCCCTTGTAGATCCACACCTTGACGCCGATGCGGCCGAACGTCGTCCGGGCCTCGTAGAACCCGTAGTCGATGTCGGCGCGCAGCGTGTGCAGCGGGACCTGGCCCTCGCGGTAGAACTCCGACCGCGACATCTCGGCGCCGCCGAGACGGCCGCCGCACTGGACCTTGATGCCCTTGGCGCCCGACTTCATCGCGGACTGGATCGCCTTGCGCATGGCGCGGCGGAACGCGACGCGGCTGGACAGCTGCTCGGCCACGCCCTGCGCGACGAGCTGCGCGTCGATCTCGGGGTTCTTGACCTCGAGGATGTTCAGCCGGACCTGCTTGCCGGTCAGCTTCTCCAGGTCGCCGCGCAGGCGCTCGGCCTCCGCGCCGCGACGGCCGATGACGATGCCCGGCCGGGCGGTGTGGATGTTGACCTCGACACGGTCACGGGTCCGCTCGATCTCCACCTTGGAGATGCCCGCCCGGTCCATGCCCTTCTGCAGCATGCGCCGGATCTGGACGTCTTCCTTGACGTAGTCCTTGTAGAGCTTGTCGGCGAACCACACGGACTTGTGGTCGGTGGTGATGCCGAGCCGGAACCCGTGCGGGTTGATCTTCTGACCCACTACCGGGCCCTCCTCGTCTTCTTACCGCCGCCGGACGCGGCCACAGCGTCGTCTCGCGACTCCACGACCACGGTGATGTGGCTCGTGCGCTTGTTGATGCGGTAAGCCCGGCCCTGGGCGCGGGGGCGGAAACGCTTCAGCGTCGGCCCCTCGTCCACCCACGCGCGACTGACGACGAGCGTCCCCGAGTCGAGCTTGAAGTTGTGCTCGGCGTTGGCGATGGCACTCGCCAGCACCTTGCCCACCGGCTCACTCGCTGCCTGGGGGGCGAACCGCAGCACCGCCTGAGCCTCCGCGGCAGGCAGGCCGCGGATGAGGTCCACCACGCGGCGGGCCTTCCTGGGCGTGACGCGGATGAACCGCGCCTGGGCCCTGGCTTCCATCGCTGTTCCCTCTCTCCTACGTGCTAACTGCTCTGCCTGCTCAGCCTCGGCGGCTGCGGCGGTCTTCCTTGACGTGGCTGCGGAACGTGCGCGTCGGCGCGAACTCGCCGAGCTTGTGTCCCACCATCGAGTCGGTGATGAACACCGGGACGTGCTTGCGGCCGTCGTGCACGGCGATCGTGTGACCGATCATGTCCGGCACGATCATGGAGCGCCGCGACCACGTCTTGATGACGTTCTTGGTGCCCTTCTCGTTCTGCACGTCCACCTTCTTCATGAGGTGGTCGTCCACGAACGGGCCCTTCTTCAGGCTACGTGGCATGACGAGCGACTCCTACCGCTTCTTCTTGCTGCGACGACGGACGATCAGCCGGTCGCTCGACTTGTTCGCCTGGCGAGTGCGGCCTTCCTTCTTGCCGGCCGGGTTCACCGGGTGCCGGCCACCGGAGGTCTTGCCCTCACCACCACCGTGCGGGTGGTCGATCGGGTTCATGGCCACGCCGCGGACGGTCGGGCGCTTGCCCTTCCACCGCATGCGGCCGGCCTTGCCCCAGTTGATGTTCGACTGCTCGGCGTTGCCGACCTCGCCGACCGTCGCGCGGCAGCGCACGTCCACCATCCGCATCTCGCCGGAGGGCATGCGCAGCGTGGCGTACTTGCCCTCCTTGGCCAGCAGCTGGACGCCGGCGCCCGCGCTGCGGGCGATCTTGGCGCCGCCGCCGGGGCGCAGCTCGATGGCGTGCACGACCGTACCGGTCGGGATGTTGCGCAGCGGAAGGCAGTTGCCCGGCTTGATGTCCGCGCCCGGCCCGTTCTCCACCCGGTCGCCCTGGCGCAGACCGCGCGGGGCGAGGATGTAGCGCTTCTCGCCGTCCGCGTAGTGCAGCAGCGCGATCCGCGCGGTGCGGTTCGGGTCGTACTCGATGTGCGCGACCTTGGCCGGAACGCCGTCCTTGTCGTGCCGGCGGAAGTCGATCACGCGGTACGCGCGCTTGTGCCCGCCGCCCTGGTGCCGGGTCGTGATGCGGCCGTGGTTGTTGCGGCCGCCCTTCTTGGGGAGCGGACGCAGCAGCGACTTCTCGGGCTCGCGGCGCGTGACCTCGACGAAGTCGGCCACGCTGGACCCGCGACGACCCGGAGTCGTCGGCTTGTAATTACGGATGCCCATCTTTTTCGTTCATCCCTTGTCTGTCTTCGGGACGACCTGGCCTGTCTAGGCCGGGCCGCCGAAGATGTCGATCCGCTCGCCCTCGGCCAGGCTGACGATGGCGCGCTTGGTGTCCTTGCGCTTGCCGTAGCCGAACCGGGTGCGCTTGCGCTTGCCCTGCCGGTTGATCGTGTTCACGCTCGTCACCTTGACGCCGAACACCGACTCGACCGCCTGCTTGATCTGGGTCTTGTTGGCGTCCGGGCGAACGACGAACGTGTACTTGTTCTCGTCCAGCAGCCCGTAGCTCTTCTCCGAGACGACCGGCGCGATGATGATGTCGCGGGGGTCAGCGATCTTGTTCATGTGCGACCCTCCTCACTTCTTCTTCGCGCGCGAGACGAACTCGTCGTACGCCGTCTTCGTGAAGACGACGTCGTCGTTCACCAGCACGTCGTACGTGTTGAGCTGGTCGGAGACGATCACGTGCACGCTCGGCTCGTTGCGCAGGCTCTTCCAGGTCACGTCGTCCTCGCGGTCCAGGACCAGCAGGACGCGCTTGGCCGCGGTGACGTCGCGCAGCGCCTTCAGCGCCGTCTTCGTCTTCGGGGTGTCGCCCTCGATGAGGCCGTCGACCACGTGCACCCGGCCGAACCGGGCGCGGTCGGACAGCGCGCCGCGCAGGGCGGCGGCCTTCATCTTCTTGGGCGTCCGCTGCGAGTAGTCCCGCGGCTGCGGGCCGTGGACGACGCCGCCGCCGGCGAACTGGGGCGCGCGGGTCGAGCCCTGACGGGCGCGGCCGGTGCCCTTCTGCCGGTACGGCTTCTTGCCACCGCCGGAGACGTCGCCCCGGGTCTTGGTGGCGTGCGTGCCCTGGCGCGCCGCGGCCAGCTGCGCCACCACGACCTGGTGGATCAGCGGCACGCTGGTCTTCGCGTCGAAGACCTCGGCGGGCAGTTCGATGTCGAGCTTCGAAGTCACTTGCCCGCTCCCTTCACTGCGTCGCGGACCAGCACCACGCCGCCGTTGGGACCGGGAACCGCGCCCTTGATGAGCAGCAGGTTCTTCTCCGCGTCGATGGCGTGGACGGTCAGGTTCTGCACGGTGGTACGGGCGTTGCCGTGCCGTCCCGCCATGCGGAGGCCCTTGAAGACGCGACCCGGGGTCGCGCAGCCGCCGATCGAACCCGGCGAGCGGTGCTTGCGCTGGGTGCCGTGCGAGGCGCCGAGGCCCTTGAAGCCGTGGCGCTTCATGACACCGGCGGTGCCCTTGCCCTTGCTCGTGCCGGTAACGTCGATCTTCTGGCCGGCCTCGAAGACGCTGGCGGTGATCTCCTGGCCGAGTTCGAACTCGGTGGTGTCGTCGGCCCGCAGTTCGACGAGGTAGCGGCGCGGCGTGACGCCGGCCTTCTCGAAGTGACCCGTGCTCGGCTTGTTCACCTTGCGCGGGTCGATCTGCCCGAACCCGATCTGGACGGCGGTGTAGCCGTCCTTCTCCTGGCTCTTGAGCTGGGTGACGACACACGGCCCGGCCTGGACGACGGTCACCGGAACGATCCGGCCCTCATCGTCGAAGACCTGGGTCATGCCGAGCTTCTCGCCCAGGACGCCCTTCCTCTGCGTACTCATCTCTCGGTGCGTCCCTTAGAGCTTGATCTCGATGTCAACGCCGGCCGGAAGGTCGAGTCGCATCAGCGAGTCGACCGTCTTGGGCGTCGGGTCGATGATGTCGATCAACCGCTTGTGCGTGCGCATCTCGAAGTGCTCGCGGCTGTCCTTGTACTTGTGCGGCGAGCGGATGACGCAGTACACGTTCTTCTCGGTCGGCAGCGGCACCGGGCCCGCGACCTTGGCGCCCGTCCGCGTCACCGTCTCAACGATCTTCTTCGCGGAGGTGTCGATGACCTCGTGGTCGTAGGCCTTGAGCCGGATGCGGATCTTCTGTCCCGCCATGGTGGCCTCGGTGTCCTTTGCTGTAGTGCCGCTGTTTACTTCAGTGGTCGTGACACGGCGGCCCGGTTGAGGTTGCCCGACGACCGGGCCGCCGTGTGACGAGAGGTGCTACTTGATGACCTTGGTGACGCGACCGGCGCCGACCGTCCGGCCACCCTCACGGATGGCGAACTTCAGGCCCTCCTCCATGGCGACGGGCTGGATCAGCTCGACGCGCATCTCGGTGTTGTCGCCCGGCATGACCATCTCGGTGCCCTCGGGGAGGTTCACCACGCCGGTGACGTCCGTGGTCCGGAAGTAGAACTGCGGACGGTAGTTGTTGAAGAACGGCGTGTGCCGGCCGCCCTCGTCCTTGGACAGGATGTAGACCTGCGCCTCGAACTCGGTGTGCGGGGTGTTCGTGCCCGGCTTGATGACACACTGGCCGCGCTCGACGTCCTCGCGCTTGATGCCGCGCAGGAGCAGGCCGACGTTGTCGCCCGCCTGGCCCTGGTCGAGCAGCTTGCGGAACATCTCGACGCCGGTGACGGTGGTCGAGGTGGACTCCGGCTTGATGCCGATGATGTCGACGGTCTCGTTGACGTTGACGACACCGCGCTCGATGCGGCCGGTCACGACGGTGCCGCGGCCGGTGATCGAGAAGACGTCCTCGATCGGCATCAGGAACGGCTTCTCGGTGTCACGCACCGGCTCCGGCACGTTCTCGTCGACGGCGTCCATCAGCTCGACGATCGACGCGGCCCACTTCTCGTCGCCCTGCAGCGCCTGGAAGGCGGAGACGCGCACGACCGGGACGTCGTCGCCCGGGAACTCGTACTCCGACAGCAGCTCGCGGACCTCGAGCTCGACGAGCTCCAGGATCTCCTCGTCGTCCACCATGTCGCACTTGTTCAGGGCGACGACGATGTAGGGGACGCCGACCTGGCGGGCCAGGAGCACGTGCTCCTTGGTCTGCGGCATCGGGCCGTCGGTGGCGGCGACCACCAGGATGGCGCCGTCCATCTGCGCCGCACCGGTGATCATGTTCTTGATGTAGTCGGCGTGCCCCGGGCAGTCCACGTGGGCGTAGTGCCGGGCCTCGGTCTGGTACTCGACGTGCGCGATCGAGATCGTGATGCCGCGCTCGCGCTCCTCCGGCGCCTTGTCGATGTCCTCGAACGGCGTGAAGGGGTTGAGGTCCGGGTACTTGTCGTGGAGCACCTTGGTGATCGCCGCGGTAAGCGTGGTCTTACCGTGGTCGATGTGTCCAATGGTGCCGATGTTCACGTGCGGCTTCGTCCGCTCGAACTTGGCCTTCGCCACTGGTTGCTCCTTGTTGCGATCCTCGGCCGCCTAGACGACCGCTTCGTTTACGTCTTGGTGATCTGTGGGCAGGCCCGGGTGCTTACTCGCCCCGCGCCTTGGCGATGATCTCCTGCGCGACGTTCCCGGGAACCTCGGCGTAGGAGTCGAACTGCATGGTGAAGACAGCCCGGCCCTGGGTCTTGCTGCGCAGATCACCCACGTAGCCGAACATCTCGGACAGAGGCACGAGCGCCTTGATGACGCGCATGCCATGCCGCTCGTCCATGGACTGGACCTGACCGCGACGGCTGTTGAGGTCGCCGATCACGTCGCCCATGTTGTCCTCGGGCGTGGTGACCTCGACGGACATCATCGGCTCCAGCAGCGTGGGGGACGCCTTGCGGGCGGCCTCCTTGAACGCCATGGAACCGGCGACCTTGAACGCCATCTCCGACGAGTCGACCTCGTGGTAGGCGCCGTCCTGCAGGGTGACCTTGACGCCCACCATCGGGTAGCCGGCGAGGACCCCGAACTCCGCGGCCTCCTGGCAGCCCGTGTCGACCGAGGGGATGTACTCCCGCGGGATACGGCCACCGGTGACCTTGTTCTCGAACTCGTAGCCGTCCGACCCGCCGCCGAGCGGCTCCAGGTCGATGATCACGCGGCCGAACTGGCCCGAGCCACCCGTCTGCTTCTTGTGGGTGTACTCGACCTTCTCGACCTTGCGGGTGATCGTCTCGCGGTAGGCGACCTGCGGCTTGCCGACGTTGGCGTCGACCTTGAACTCCCGCTTCATCCGGTCGACGAGGATCTCCAGGTGGAGCTCGCCCATGCCCGAGATGACGGTCTGGCCGGTGTCCTCCTCCGTGCGGACCTGGAAGGAGGGGTCCTCCTCGGCCAGCCGCTGGATGGCGGTGCCCAGCTTCTGCTGGTCGGCCTTGGTCTTCGGCTCGATCGCGACGTGGATCACCGGCGCCGGGAAGTTCATCGACTCCAGCACGATCGGGTTCTTGTCGTCGCACAGCGTCTCACCGGTGGTGGTCTGCTTGAGACCCATCACCGCGACGATGTCGCCGGCGCCCGCGCGCTCGATCTCGGTGCGCTTGTTGGCGTGCATCCGGTAGATCTTGCCGATGCGCTCCTTGCGCTCCTTGACGGAGTTCATCACGTTCGCGCCGGACTCCAGGACACCGGAGTAGACGCGCACGAAGGTGAGCTTGCCCAGGTGCGGGTCGCTCGCGATCTTGAACGCGAGCGCGGAGAACGGCTCGTCCTCGCTCGGCTTGCGGATGAGGACCTTCTCCTCGTCGCGGACGGCGTGGCCCTCGATGGCCTCCACGTCCAGCGGCGAGGGCAGGTAGCGGACGATCGCGTCCAGCAGCGGCTGCACGCCCTTGTTCTTGAAGGCCGTGCCGCAGGTCACCGGGGTGAGCTTCGCGGCGATCGTCGCGCGCCGGATGCCGTCGTGCAGCTGCTCCACGGTGGGCTCGTTGCCCTCCAGGTACAGCTCCATGATCTCGTCGTCGTTCTCCGCGAGGGTCTCGACGAGCTTGTCGTGCCACTCGCGGGCCGTCTCGGCGTGCGACTCGGGGATGTCGAGGGTGTCGTACATCTCGCCGAGCTTGGCCTCCTCGTTCCACAGGAGGGCCTTCATCCGGACGAGGTCGACGACGCCCTTGAAGTCGGCCTCGGCGCCGATCGGGAGCTGCAGCACCAGCGGCGTCGCGTTGAGCCGGTTCTCGATCATGTCGACGCAGCGGTGGAACTCCGCGCCGACCCGGTCGAGCTTGTTGACGAAGCACATGCGCGGCACGCCGTACCGGTCGGCCTGGCGCCACACCGTCTCGGACTGGGGCTCCACGCCGGCGACCCCGTCGAACACCGCGACCGCGCCGTCGAGCACCCGCAGGTTGCGCTCCACCTCGATGGTGAAGTCGACGTGGCCGGGGGTGTCGATGATGTTGATCGTGTGCTTGACGTCGTCGACGGGCCACTCGCAGGTGGTGGCGGCGGAGGTGATGGTGATCCCCCGCTCCTGCTCCTGCTCCATCCAGTCCATGGTGGCGGCGCCGTCGTGGACCTCGCCGATCTTGTAGCTCATCCCCGTGTAGTACAGGATGCGCTCGGTCGTGGTGGTCTTGCCCGCGTCGATATGGGCCATGATCCCGATGTTGCGGACCTTGGCCAGGTCTACACCGGTTTTGGTAGCCACTGCCGTCCTCGCGTCGTCTCTCGTCGTTGCAGATCCGCCGGGATTACCAGCGGTAGTGGGCGAAGGCCTTGTTGGACTCCGCCATCTTGTGCGTGTCCTCGCGCTTCTTGACAGACGCGCCAAGACCGTTGCTCGCGTCGAGCAGCTCGTTCATCAGCCGCTCGGTCATGGTCTTCTCACGGCGCTGCCGGGCGTAGAGCACCAGCCAGCGCAGGGCGAGGGTGGTGCTGCGAGCCGGCCGCACCTCGACGGGGACCTGGTAGGTCGCGCCACCGACGCGGCGGCTGCGCACCTCCAGGGTGGGCTTGACGTTGTCGAGCGCGCGCTTAAGCGTGACGACCGGGTCGTTGCCGGTCTTCTCGCGGGCGCCCTCCAGGGCGTCGTACACGATGCTCTGCGCGATGGAGCGCTTGCCGTCCAGGAGAACCTTGTTGATGAGCGCGGTGACCAGCGGCGAGTTGTACACCGGGTCAGCGATCAGCTGGCGCTTGCCAGCGGGGCCCTTGCGCGGCATCAGCTCTTCTCCTTCTTCGCGCCGTAGTGGCTGCGCCCTTGCTTGCGGTTCCGGACGCCCTGGGTGTCGAGGGAACCGCGGATGATCTTGTACCGAACGCCGGGGAGGTCCTTCACACGGCCGCCGCGCACGAGCACGATCGAGTGCTCCTGCAGGTTGTGGCCGACGCCGGGGATGTAGGCCGTGACCTCGATCCCGCTGGTCAGCCGGACACGGGCGACCTTCCGGAGCGCGGAGTTCGGCTTCTTTGGCGTCGTGGTGTAGACGCGCGTGCAGACGCCCCGGCGCTGGGGGCTGCCCTTGAGCGCGGGCGTCTTGTTCTTGGTCACCTTGTCCTGGCGGCCCTTGCGGACCAGCTGCTGGATCGTGGGCACCGCGTCTCCGTCTTCCTCGTACCGAGCCGGTAAGTCCTATTGCTGCAATCACCACCTCAGGTGAGGCTGTGACCTGCCGGTTTCCCGACCTCTCCGACCCACGCGGTCGGGCGTGTCGCCACCTCACGGAAATTCAACCGCGCGAAACCGACACAGACCGCCCGGCCCTAACTGGGCCGAATCAAGCCGGGGAGTAGATGCGGCGCGCTGGGGCCGGCCGACCGGCCTCGCCGACACGCACGCATAGCGGCCCGCACACAGCGGGCACAAGTGAAGAGGTTACCGACCGCTCCGCCAAAGTGCAAAGCGAGGAGAAGAGCCGTGCTCGCAGCAGCGCCGCATCGCTTGGTCTCGCCCGGCGGCGCGCCGCGCGTTCAGGTTCTCGCTTCGCTCGCACCTGGCGTCGCACGGGATCGCGGGGCCCAGGCCGTCGACGGCCGGGGCGCCTCTGCTGCATTGTGACCCACGTTCCCACTTTTGGGGAAGTCGTGGAGCAGCTTTTGCGTCCCGGCCGTCTCGCGTTTTGGGAGTTTCGCGTCCTACAGGACGAAGGCGACCACCAGCACGACGATGATCACCACGGCGGCGACGGCGCCGCCGACCAGCAGGAGCGTGTTCTTGTTGCCCTTGCCTTCTTCGCCGCCGTAGGTGGACGGCTGGCCGTACTGCCCCTGCTGACCGTACTGCTGGGGCTGACCGTGCTGGCCTTGTCCTTGCTGGCCGTACTGCTGCTGTCCGAACTGCTGGCCCTGCTGCTGGCCCTGCTCGCCGCCGGGCTGGCCGTACTGCTGCTGACCGTAGCCCTGCTGTTCGCCGTAGCCCTGCTGCTGCTGGCCGTACTGCTGCTGTCCGTATTGCTGGCCCTGCTGCTGGCCCTGCTCACCGAACTGCTGCTGACCGTAACCCTGCTGCTCGCCGCCCTGACCGTAGCCCTGCTGCTGGCCGTAGCCCGGCTGCTGCGCCTGCTGCTGGCCCCACTGCTGCTGGCCGATGTCAAGCCGTGTGTGCTCGGCCATGCCGGGCGACTCGGCGGCGTGGCGCCCCTGGGAGGCGGCGGACGGGTCGAACGCCTCGGTCGGGCGCGCGTCCTCAACATTGCCCTCGCCGGGCGGACGGTACAGGTCGTCCACCGAGGGACCGGTCTGCTGCCCTCCGGCGCCGTAGCCGGACTCGGGCGGCGGGACCATCATCGTCCGCTCGTGGTCGGCCTGTCCCTGCTGTCCGCCGGGCTGGGACGACTCCGGCGACCACGGCTCGGGCGTGGACGGAGGCGTCGGGGCCTGCCACGGCTCGGCCGGGGGCTCCTGCCTGCGCTCGGGGCCGGTGGCCACGGGGATGTCGGTGCCGGGCGACCAGTGCAGCGTCGCCTGGTCGTCCACCACCGGCCGCTGCGGCTGCTCGGGCGCGCCGCCGGCCGGACCCGGGACGATCAGCGTCCGGTCCGTCCCGCCCTCCTGCGGCTGCGCGGGGCGCGGGGACTGCTCGCCGTACTGGGGCTGGCCGTACTGCGGCTGCTGGTCCTGGGGCGCGCCGTGCATCGGCTGCTGCGGGTACCCGGACTGCTGCTGCGGAGGCTGCTGCCCGTACTGCTGCTCGGGCTGCTGCCCGTACGGGGACTGATCCGGCTGCTGCCCGTACTGCGCCTGCTCGTACTGCTGCGGCTGCCCGTACTGGGGCTGCTGCTCCTGCGGAGGCGGGAATCCACCCGGCCCGGGAGGCGTGCCGTAGGGCATCTGCGGCTGCTGCCCGTACTGGGGCTGCTGCTCCTGCGGGGCGCCGTAGGAGGGCGGGGGCGGGGGCTGCTCACCGAACTGCTGCATCGGCTGTTCGACCATCGTGGGGGGCGGCGGGGCGGGCGCCTGCCGCTCCTCGTCGCGGGGCTGCGCCGGCTGTGCCGGGGACCGGCCGCCCAACTGCGGAGCACCGAACACCACGGTGCGGTCACCCAGCGGCCGGGCGGGGGGCTCCTGGCCCTCCGGCGGCCTGGGGTGTCCCTCATCCTCCGGCATCGGGCGCTGCGGTCCCTGCGTGCCGTCGTTCTCGGTCATCGTCGGGCTCCTTCAGCGCCGTCGTCCCGGGGCTCCTCAGCTCCCGGAAGTCCGGAGACGCGCGGCGCATAACGCGGCCTCCGAACCTTGTCACCCATGTCCCCACCTGGCGGGCTTGCCATGCGTGGGCGTTCTCGCCACCAGCCTGCCCCGATCGCCGGTGGTATCGCAAATCACCACCCCTGATAGACGCGGGACGCCTCCGGAGCGTTCCGCCCCGGAGGCGACCTCCGCCGGATACGTCAGGAATGCCCGATAACGCGGTGTGGCCGGTACGGGGCCTGCATCCGGTCGATCTCCGCGTCCTCCAGCCGGAGGTCCGCCGCGGCGATCGCGTCGTCCATGTGAGTGAGCTTCGTCGCTCCCACGATCGGCGCGGTCACCCCCGGCTTGGCGAGCAGCCACGCGAGCGCCGCCTGCGCCGCCGGGACGCCCCGTTCCGCCGCGACCGCGCGCACGGCGTCCACGACATCGAAGTCCGATTCCTCGTACAGGCTGTCGCCGTAGGAGTCGTTCCGGGACCGGACGGTCTTGCGCTCGCCGCCCCTCTCACGGTTGCCCGCGAGCATCCCCCGCGCGAGCGGGCTCCACGGGATGACGCCCACCCCCTGGTCGAGGCAGAGCGGAATCATCTCCCGCTCCTCTTCCCTGTAGACAAGGTTGTAGTGATTCTGCATGGCCACGAACTTCGTCCAGCCGTGCTTGTCGGCGACGTGCTGCGCCTTGGCGAACTGCCAGGCGTACATGCTGGACGCCCCTATGTAGCGGGCCTTGCCCGACTTCACAACGTCGTGCAGTGCCTCCATGGTCTCCTCGATGGGCGTCCCGTAGTCCCAGCGGTGAATCTGGTACAGGTCGACGTAGTCGGTGCCGAGACGCGTGAGGGACGCGTCGATGCCCGCCATGATGTGCTTGCGCGACAGTCCCTGGTCGTTCGGGCCGTCTCCCATGGGGAGGCACACCTTGGTCGCCAGCACGTAGTCGTCCCGGCGGGGGAAGAACTTCGGCAGAAGCCGCCCGGTCACCTGCTCGCTGACACCCGTCGAGTACACGTCGGCGGTGTCGAAGAACGTGACACCGCCCTCCACGGCCCGCCGGACGATCGGCTCCGCCGCGTCCTCGTCCAGGGCCCACGGCCGCACCGCCGGATCGCCGTAGCTCATCATGCCGAGGCAGATCCGCGAGACCTTCATCCCGGTCTTCCCGAGCCGCACCTGTTCCATGGCCTGTCTCCTCTCAACGTTCTCCACGATGCCCCGCCGCCCCGGTGATCACCGGGACATCGTGTGCCCCAGCGGTCGAGGGCGACAAGGTTGCCTCTGGCGACATGGCACAGCGTGACGCCGTTCATGCAAGGCTGTGTCAGTTCCGCATCGAACTTGCGGACGGTCACCGTTGAGCGACCTGGTCGCTCAACACATCGCAACGCAAAGAAGGGACACGGCAAGATGCGCTTGTCAAAGAAGGCCGCCCTTGAGGTGGCGGCCGATGCCGGTATCGATCCGGCCGAAGCAACCCGGGCGATCGACCAGGTCGACCGAGACCGCCGGGACGGTGTCCTCACCGCGATGGGGGCGGGAGGGGCCACTGCCGAGGAAGCCGTCGACGCTTCGCGGCGGGGAGTCGACATGACTCAGTACGCCCAGAAGCGCTCCACCCGTTCTGAGCACGAGGAAGCCATCCGCCGGCTCACCACCTGATCCGGAGGAGGCTGAGAAGATGGCGACCGCGGCTCCGGCCACGGAAGCGATCATGGTGAGTGCCGCCTTCTGAACAGCACGGCAATCGCCCTCACCCACCGGCCTCCGCAGCACTGTGCGGGGGCCGGACTGCCCTTGGCGAACTGCCACGCGTACATGCTGGACGCCTTGCGCGGTCCCCCCGCCGCCCTTCAGCGAGCGCGTCCGGGGCGATCCGGCGGCATACGGAGACCGCACTCCATGAAAAGACGCCTATGGCCATGGTGAGGACGAGCCCACCCGTGCGTTGGCGGCGGGAAGCCGGACTCACGGCAGAGCGGCCCCTCGCGCACGCGAGGGGCCACCGGGTGGAGGGCCGGACCAGCGACGCCGAACGGTCACTCCCTTGACCTCGTACAGCTTCGAGTGGCTGAACCGCTGGTCCTGCCGCTTCGCGTGGTAGCGGTCGGGGAACGCCAGATCGGCGTCCGTGCCGAAGAACGCGCGCGCGTGCCGTTCGATCTCCGCGTCGAGCTCCGCGGCGTTGTTGCCGGTGACGCGGTCGATCCGCAAGGCGGGTTGCAGTTGGCTCATGAGAGCTCCTCCTGGCAAGGGCGACGCAGCCGTCGAGACGGCATCGCCCGATTTCGTTTGCTTCTCGCGAGTGGGACAGTCCTCGCGTACTCCGTCCCCGCAAGCCTGAGCTTGTCTGACGCCCGCTTGCGGCCATCGGGCCGGACGCCCCTGAGAGGCGTTCTCGATCGCCCGTGGCGGGCGTAGCGTCGTCAGCGAGGGGTTGGCGGGAGGAGTGTCCGGGGGCGGATTCGCTCCCTGGACGGTGACGATCCGCGAACCGTCACCGGTTACGCGCTGCGAGCGCGGCCGGGCGGCGGCATGGGGCAGGTCTACCTGTCCTACACGCCCGGCCGGCGCGCGGTCGCCGTGAAGGTCGATTCCTCGCAGCTCGCCTACAGCCGGCTGACGGCCAAGCCGTCCTCGGACGCGTAGACCTGGTCCCGCGGCCGGAGGGCAGGCGGAGGGTGAATAGGCGCAACCCGGAGGCGGGGTTCGGGATAGAGGGGGTGTCAGCACCTCCCCCTGGGACACGGAGACCGCACCTTATGAGAAGACGCCTATGGCCATGGTGAGCCACGCCAGGGACGAGCTGGACGATTCGCGGATCGTCGCCGCTTCCCTGGACGACCCCGAAGCCTTCGGCGAGCTGTTCCGCCGCCACTCGCCGCGGCTCCACGCCTACGTCAGGCGGCGCCTCGGCGGGTCCCTGGCCGATGACGTGGTCGCGGAGGCGTTCGCGACCGCGTTCCGGCGGCGCGACAGGTACGACGGCCGCGCCGAGTTCGGCGCCTGGTTGTGGGGCATCGCCAGCAACCTGATCGCCAAGCACCATCGCCACGAGACCCGCATGTACCGGGCGTTCGCCCGCACCGGCGCCGACCCCGCGGAGGACGGTGTCGCCGACAGGGCGAGCGAGCGCGCCTCCGCGGCGGCGTGCGGTCCCGGCCTGGCGCGGGCGCTGGCCTCGCTGGGCGCGCAGGACCGCAACGCCGTCCTGCTGCTGGCGTGGGGCGAGATGTCCTACGCCGAGATCGCGGTGACGCTCGGTCTGCCGGTCGGCACCGTCAAGGCCAAGATCCACCGAAGCCGGGCCAAGCTGCGCAAGGCCCTCTCCGAGGAGTAGAGCATGGATGAAATCGACGCCCTGCGGCAGATGCGGACGGGTCTCGCCGTGGAGGAGCCTCCGGAGCGGCTCGCCCAGCGCATCGACTGGCGGGACGGCGGCGCGGCGCGCCCCCGGCCCCGGCGCCGTCTGCGGATCCAGCTGGTGAGCGTGGCGGCGGCGGCCGCCGTGGCCGCCGGGGCGGTCGCCGCCGTCGTCTCCACCGGGGACGGCGCCCCCGCCCGCGACCCGCGCGTGGAGAACACCGTCCCGCTGAAGGGCAATGCGCTGCTGGTCGCCGCAACCAACGCGCTGAAGGCGCCCACCGGCAGGTACTGGCACACCAGGACCGTCATGGGGGAGATCTACGCGGTCGGCAAGAGCGCCCCGAACCACTACAAGGTGGACTCCAGGCAGGGCAACGAGGCCTGGTACGGCCCGGACGGCAAGGGGCGCAGCGCCCACGTCGAGTTCGCCGACGTCCCGGTCACCGCCCAGGACAAGCGGAAGTGGGAGGCGGCGGGGTCCCCCAAGATGGTCCCGATCCCGGACCCTGAGGGCACGGGGCAGACCGTGTACCTCGACCTGGTGTCCGCGGGGGCAGGACGGAACTGGATGCCGGAAGAAGGCGAATTCGACGGCATGACCATGAAGCAGCTCACCGAGCTGCCCACGGAGCCGAAGGCGCTGAAGGAGAGGCTGCTGGGGCTCAAGGGGCACTGGCACGCCGTCTCCAGGAACGGCGAGAGGGAGGAGCCGATCCGTGCCTTGCGGGGGCAGGAGCGTGTGCGGGCTCTGAGCGATGTCGCCGGGGATCTGCTGTCCACCGCGCCCGCGCCGCCCAAGGTGCGCGCGGCGGTGTTCCGGATGCTCGCCGACCTGCCCGGCGTCAGGCCCGAGGGCCGGACCACCGACCCGCTCGGCCGCCCCGGGACGGTGGTGTCGCTGCCGCTGTCGACCACCGCGCCGCTCGGCATGTTCATCGCCCCGAGGCAGCTCGGCACCTACCGGCGCCAGTTCATCGTCGACCCCGCCACCGGTTCCCTTCTGGCCATCCGCGACCTCGTGGTGAGGCCACCGCACGGCAGCAAGCCGCTTCCCACGGGTGACAACGGCCGGCCGCGCGCGCTGAGGGCGAAGGACATGCCCGACCGGTTCCACAAGCCCGGCGAGGTCGCCGCCTACCGGGCCTTCGAGATCGCCGGATGGACCGACGCGCGGCCGCCGCGCTGACCCCGGCAACGCCAAGGGGCCCGCTCCCCCCAGAGCGGGCCCCTTTCCCCAGCGGCTCTCTTATGCGAAGGCTGAGCACTCCACCGTGGCGCGGCGTTCGGTCATGCCCTGCTGGACCGACGAGGTCACGCACGCGCGCTGCTTGTCGTTCAGCTTCGGCTGGCCGCACTCCTTGACGCTGGAGTAGGTGCGGCAGTCCTGGCGCGTGGTCTGGTCGGCGGGGCCGGAGGCCTGGGCGACGGCCGCGCCGCCCACTCCCCCGATCCCGACCACTGCGGCGATCAGTGCCCCGGTCATGACCTTCTTCATCAGCTCTCTCCCCGTCGCGTTCTGCAGGCAACGAAGGCGTTCCTCCCCGTCCCCCAACACCCCAAAACCCGACAAAAAGGTAAAAACACGATCCTTCCCGAGGGCGTCCGGGCAGGTCAGCGGGTGAACTCGGCGCGGACGCCCAGCAGCCGCACCGGACGCCGCCCGGTGAACAGGCCGAGCGCGGCGAGGGCGGTCTCCTCGATGCGGGCCGGGTCGCGCGACGGCGCCTCCAGCGCCCGGCCATGGGTGCGGGTGGTGAACGGCACGTACCTGACCTTGACGACGACGCGGGCGACGTCCCTGCCGTCCGCGGCCGCGTCTCCCGCGACCCTCCGCGCCAGCCGCACGATCTCGCGGCGCACGTCCTCCCAGTCGTCCAGATCGCGCTGGAAGGTGGTCTCACGGCCGCACGAGCGCGGGACGTACGGGGCGTCGCTCACCGGGGAGCCGTCCCGCCCCTGGGCGAGCCGCACCAGCCACGGCCCGGTCGCGGGGCCGACCTCCCCCGCCAGGGCACCGGGGTCCGCGGCCGCGAGCTCGCCCACCGTGGCGATGCCGAGCCCCCTCAACCGCTTGGCCGTCTTGGCTCCGATGCCCCACAGCGCGTCGGTCGGCAGGTCACCGAGCACCTCGAACCAGGTCTCCCCGGTGAGCCGGAAGACCCCGGCCGGTTTGCCGAATCCGGTCGCCAGCTTCGCCTGGAGCTTGTTCTCCCCGATGCCCACGGTGCATTCGAGCCCCGTCGCCGCCCGCACCCGGTCGCGGATCTCCCGGGCCACGGCCTCCGGGTCGTCGCCGTCGACGGCCAGGAAAGCCTCGTCCCAGCCGAGCACCTCCACCACGACGCCGAGGCCGCGCAGCGCGGCCATGACCTGTGCCGAGACGGACTCGTAGAGCTCCCTGTCGACGGGCAGGAACACGGCGTCCGGGCATCGCCGCACCGCCGTGCGCAGAGGCAGCCCGGAATGGACGCCGTACTCGCGCGCCTCATAGGAGGCCGTGCTGACCACGCCGCGCTTGGACGGGTCGCCGTCCCCTCCGACGACGACCGGCCGCCCGCGGAGCTCCGGATGCCGGAGCACCTCGACGGCGGCGATGAACTGGTCCAAGTCCACATGCAGGACCCACCGACCCACCTCCCCATTGTCCCGCACCGGACCGGAGGCACTCCTTCGGCCGGGCTGATCAACAATTAGGAAGCACAGGTCACTGCCCTGCGGCTAGCGTGGCCGAAGGCTCAGCCGCCGTCCACGGGGAAGAGCCACTCCAGTGCGGCGAGAGACTTGTCGAGGTATTTGCGGTGCCCGGTTCCGAGCCCGTAGGCCATGTCCTCCAGCACGCCGCACCTGGCGTAGAAGCCCGCGCGCGCCGTGACGTCTTCGACGTCGGCCCGGTACCCGCTCAGGGCCCGGTCCAGAGCTTCAGGCCCGAGGTCGCGGTAGAGCAGGCCGAAGTCACGGGCCGGATCGGTGATCGCGGCGTCGCTCCAGTCGATGACCCCGGTCACGGTCCACGCGTCCGGGTCGACGAGGACGTGTTCGATCCCCAGGTCGTTGTGGGAGAACACCAGCTCACGCGGGTCGGCCGGAGGCGGGGCGCCGAGAAACGCCTCCACGGCGGGACGGTGCGCGGGCGGCACCACCACTTCGGAGATCGAGGCGTAGATCTGCGCGGACTCCTCCGCCCACACCGCCAACGGCGCGTCGTCGGCCTCCACCAGGCCCGCCATCTCGGCGACGGGAACCGCGTGCAGCGCGCCGAGGAACTCCCCGAGCGCGACGGCGACCGAGCCGCCGTGGTCCGATCGCCGCATCGGATCGGCATCGATCAGGGGGAGACCTGGGAGCTTGAAGTAGGCCAGGCAGCCCTGCTCGGCGACCGTGAAGCTCGGCTCGGGCACCGGTACGGGCGACACGTCCGCGACGGCGGCGAGCAGGCGGGCTTCGTCGCGGACCACCGCGGCCCGGCTCGCGGGGTCGGACTCCTTGCTGAAACGGACGATCAGCTCATCGTTGACCTGGAAGGCGATGTTGTCCTCGCCCTCTCCCAGCAGCACCACGGAGTCGACGTCGTAGCCGGGCATCTGCGCCGCCACCACGTCCCGGACGTCCGCGGCCCGGTCGTTCCCCTGCCTCACCATGCGCCGACGCCTGCCCCACCCTCGATCCTCGTCATCCGTCGACGCTATCGCCTGATCGAACGACTTACGGAGACGGCCGCATGAGCACACCGCACGATCCCGCCGGCAGCGCCCGGCCCTGGCCCACCGACAAACTGAACGCGTTGCGCCTCGGCCGGCGGTTGGTCACCGAGGTCCCCGGCACCCGAACCGGTCGGCGTGCCTTCGTCGACATCACGCCGCTCAGCACCCCGGCCGACGCACAAGCCCGGCGAGAAGGCTGGGGACGAGCCGCCCACGGCCGCAGCTTCCGGTTGCAGCACTGGGACTATGACGCCCAGCTGATCGCCGGTTTCGACTACGACATCGGAGCCGTTCTGGTCAAAGCCACGACGGTCGCCGGTGAGGACGAGCTGACCGCGACGCTCGAAGCGTGGCAGCTGCACCCTGGCCGGTTTCTGTATCCCTGGGAGACCGACGATCCGAAGTAGTCCCAGGACGTTGAGAAGCGTCCCGACGGAGATTCATGCTTCGCGGACGAAAGTGGCACAGTCCGGGCAGTCGTCAAGGTAGCGGTGCCGGCACTCGACGGTGTGCTGCAGAAAGGTGATCGCCTGCTGTCGGTGGGCGACCTCACTTTCGAGTGCGCCGATCTTCGCCCTCACGACCGCCTGTGCCGCCGACCTCGTCGGTGACATCGCGGCGGTGACCTCGGGCAGTGAGAGCCCGACTCGCCGCAGTTTCAGCACCGTCCGCGCTTGCTCCAGAGCACTGTCGTCGTAGACGCGGTAGCCGTTGCCGTCGCGACGCACGGTGAGCGCCCCGGCGTCTTCCCAGTGCCGCAGCACGTGGGCCTCGACCCCGAGTTCGGCGGCCGCTTCCCCGATCTTCATCGCCACGCGCGCCTTGCCTTCATGTCGACCTGAACCCTTAGCGTCTCGATCATGCCTGACAGCACCCGCATAGAGGGCCCCCACCCCCCTTCATCGATCCTGGTCACCGGCGCGGCCGGCAATCTCGGGCGGGAAGTCGTCGCCCGTCTCCAGGCACAGGGCGGGCATGTCCGGAGGCTTGTGCGCCGTCAGACGCCTCCGCGTGCCGGAGCCGAGTCCGTGGTCGGCGACCTTACGGATCCCGCTGTTGTCCGCGAGGCGCTCGCGGGCATCGACGCCGTCTTTCTCATCTGGCCGCTGCTCGATTCCGCCCCCGCCCATGACGTGGTCGCGGAGCTGACCGCGGCAGGACCCCGTGTCGTCTACCTGTCCACGACCGCCATAGACGACGAAGCCGCTCGCCAGAGTGATCCCATCGCCCAGGTGCACAGGGACATGGAAGGTCTGCTCCACGAAGCCGGCCTGCATCCGGTGGTGCTGCGCAGCGACACGTTGGCCTCCAACACACGTGGCTGGGCACCGCAGTTGCGGGCGGGCGACGTGGTCTCAGGTCTGGATATCGCGCGCACAGCCGTCGTGGACGAGCGGGATGTCGCTGACGCGGCCGTGGCCGTACTGCTCGCGCGTCACGACCGGCTGGACCAGGGGTCGCATGTACTGACGGGCCCCGAGGTCCTCAGCCGCGCCGACCAGGTCGCTCACCTCGGTGCCGCTCTCCGGCGGCCTCTGCGCTTCCAGGCGCTTCCCGCCGATCTGGCGCGATCGAGGATGCTCGCGGACGGCCGTCCCGAGCCGCTGGTCGACGCGCTGATCGCCGCCTCGGTGCGGCGACCGGAGTCGAACCGCATCACCGATCACGTCGAGCGCCTGACCGGCCGACCGGCGGGCACCTTCGCGAAGTGGGCGCTGGACCACGTCGCCGACTTCGGGTGAGTGGCTGCTCCGGTCAGACTTCCCAGCGGGCGGCTTCGAGGACGGCGGTGACGTGGTCGACGGCTTCCCGGCAGAGGTGCGGCATGCACTCCCGGAGCGGCTCGACGATGGCATCGGGAACGGTGCCGTACTCGACGAGGTGGCCCAGGGAGTGAGCGATCTCCTCCTGGACCACCGGGTCGGCCTCCCGTGTGAGCGCGTCGGCAAGCGGCAACACGATCGGGGACGTGTCCAGACCGGCCTCGCATGCACCGATGAGCAGATCCCCGAGGCCCGCGGCCGCCAGTTCGCGGGCCTTCGGCTCCCCGTCGGACAGTCGCCCCGCCAGCTTCTCGATCGTGGCCGCCTGCTTCGGAGGACGGGCGCCGTCCCTTCCGGAGGCGGCCGGCTCCGACGCGCCGCCGGTCGGACCGTGTGGCTTCACGCCGTTCACCTCAAGCCCGGGTCGGTCTGCTCATTCCGGAATCCCTCATGCCGTGCGGTGCTCTGCCTCGGCCCCTCCTCCGGATGTTCTCAGTTCAGGGCCGGGGCGAGCGTCTCTCCGCCGGTCAGGGGCGAAGGACGATCTTGCCGTGGGTGTGGCGCCGCTCCAGCTCGCGGAAGGCGTCCCGCACCTGGTCCAGCGGGTAGACGTTGGCGATCGTCACTTCCAGTTCCCCCCGTGCGGCGAGACGGGCCAGCTCGCCGAGGACGGCCGCGCACGCCGCCGTGCTCTCTCCGGCGGTCTGCGCGCCGACCCTGGCCGCGGTCCCCCAGTCGCGGATCGTGTTGATCCGCTCGGGCCGCACGCCCAGCTCCACCGCCAGGTCGACGTAGCCGGTGCCGAACGTGTCGATGAACGCGTCGACCGTCCCGCCGGAGGCCTGCTCGATTCGCTCGGCCACGCCGTCCCCGTACTCGACCGGGATGACGCCGTGCTCCTTCAGCCAGGCGTGGTTCGGCTCGCTCGCCAGCCCGATCACCGTGGCGCCGCGCCGCCGCGCGAGCTGAACGGCGAGGGACCCGACGCCGCCCGCCGCGCCGGAGACCACGACCGTGTCGGACGGTCCGGGGTCGACCGCGAACACGCAGGCGTACGCGGTCGCGCCCGCCACCTGCAACGAGCCGGCCACGTCCCAGGACAGCCCCGCCGGACGCGGCGTCAGCCGGACGTCGTCGACCGCGACGAACTCCGCGTGGCTCGCCCTGTCATGGGTGAAGCCGAGGACCTCGTCGCCCACCGCGAACCCGCGCACCTCCGGCCCGAGCTCCACCACGACACCGGCCAGGTCGGTGCCCTGCCCGGAGGGGAACGTCGCCGGCCAGCGCGCGTGCAGCCCGCCCTCCCGGATATGCGTCTCGCCGGGCTGGATCCCCGCGGCGCGGACCTCCACCAGCACCTGCCCGGGGCCGGGCACCGGACGCTCCACCTCCTCCACCCGCAGGACGTCGATCCCGCCGTACTCGTGGAACCGCACCGCCTTCATCGCGTGATCACCGCTCTTCCTCGTTCGGGCAGGCCCCGGATGGCCGCGACTTGAGCCTGCCTTGCTCGCGGCGGCCTAGAAACGGACCGCTTTCCCTAGGATCACCGGTCCGAGGATGCGGGGGACGAGCGGTGCTGCCGGAGCCGCCGCCCGTCCCTCGCCTCGCCGGCCGCTCGCACCGGCAGATCCGTTGAGCCCCCTCCCGTGTCGGGCGCCGCTGCTAGCGTCGCGGCCATGATCGACAACCCCCGGGCGGCCCTTCCCGACGAAGACGCGCTGATCGTGCCGGAGCGGTGGCGGAGCGGCCTGCATCCGCGGCGCGGTGGGGCGCCGGGTCCGGAGATCATGCTCGACGCGGGGGCGAGCAAGGCGGTCGCGCGGGCGGTGGACGAGGCGCGAGACGGGATCGAGCTCATCCTGAGCGACCCGGGAATCCCGCCCGAGCTCGCCGCCGCGGCGCGTGCCCATCTCGGCGGTGACCCCGACCCGCGCGGGGCGGCCGTCCTGTCGCTGGTCACGGCGGGCGAGTCCGTCTGGGGACGCGAGCACCGGCGGTACGTGGACGCGTGGGCCTTCGAGCACGGCGTCGTGTTCGCCGCGTGTGCGCTCGTCGACCGGTGGGGCCTGGAGACGGCGCCGGCCGGGGAGAGCCCGGACGGGCGGCGAAGCAAGATCGTCCGGTGGGTCGGTCCGAGCAGGGGCCCTGTCCGGGGGTTGCCGGACGGAGCCCTGCGCGTCCGCTCCATGCTGGCGGCCGCGAGCGACGCGCAGTATGCCGAGGCCGCCGAACGGCTCGCCGAGCGGCGGTCCTCGGTCCGGCAGCGGCTCCTGACCGCCTACCTGGTCCCGACGCGCGACGACTGGGTGAGCGAGCTGTGCGCGCGCCCCCACGCGGCGCCCCGCGGCGTGCTCCTCCGGTGCCTCGGGACGTCCGCGCACCTCGGCCTCCTCGGCGTCCGGGCAGGGCTGACCGCCGCCGACTGCTACGAACCGGAGAACCTGCACGCGCTCGCCGACGGGCTCGGGACGGCCGCCGTTCCGCTCCTGGTCCCCGCACTGGACGAGTACCTGGACTCCCCGCGACGGCGGGACGCGCTGCTGGACGTGCTGAGCGTCCTGCCGTCCGACGAGGCGTTCCGCGCGCTGCTCCGGCGGCGTTCCGACCCGCACGTCAGCGGTGCGCTGATGGCGGCGATGAAGCGGTTCCCGATCCGGGCGGTGCGCGAGCTGGCCGCGGAGGGCGACGCCGACCTGCTCGACGGGCACGTGCGCGGCGACCTCGACGTGATCAGGACCGCGCTGCCCGGGCTTCCGGAGGACGCCCGCGCCGCGGTCGAACGGATCATCGCGGGTCTCGACACGATCGCCGACGCCGATCCGGCGGACCTGCCGGCCGTCCTGGCGGACCCGCCCTGGGCCCGGAAGCGGGAACGGCCGGAACCCGTGGTCATCAAGGGGCTGTCCGCGCCGGAACCGTCCCTCGTCTGGGCCGAGGACGGGCGCGACACCCGGTGTGAATGGGCGCTGCCCGTCCCTCACGGGTGGAGCCGCGACGGCGAGCCGTGCGGACCGTGGGAGGCGCGGATCGCCGACTTCGAGTCGGGCCGGATCAGGAGATTCGAACAGGTGGCCCTTCTCTGCCTCGCTCCCGTCGAGCAGGTCCGGCATCTCGTAGCGGGCTGGTACGTGCCGAAGGACAATTACGGCACCCAACGGGAACCCGAGAGGTGGGTGCCGAGGATCGCCGAACGGTTCGGCCTGGACGCGCTCACCGCCGTCGTGAAGGGCGCCCGGAGCAGGCCGTCGGAGTGCGGGCACGTGCTCGTCCCGTACGCCGCCGAGCCGGCCGCCGAACTGGTCGCCGGCTGGCTGCTGCGCGGCGGGGCGGGCGGCTCGCACGCGGAGGCGTGGCTGCGCAGGCACGGTCCCCAGGCGGTGCGGCTCCTGCTCCCCGCCGCGTTCGGCAGGCCGGGCAGGCGCCGGGACGCGGCCGAGTACGCCCTGCACTTCCTCGCCCGCGAACTCGGGCGCGACACCGTGGTCCAGATCGCGCGCGAGACTCGGGGCGAGGTGGGCGACGCCCTGGCGGCGGTGCTGGACCGCGGCGCCGACGACCTCGTCCCCCGGAAGGTCCCCGAGATCGGCGAGTTCGCCGACCCGGCCGTCCTGCCCCGGGTGCGGCTGGCGGACGGCGGGCGCGCGCTGCCGGCCACCGCCGTCCGGCATCTGCTGACCGTCCTGGCGATGTCTCCGCCGGACGCCCCCGACCCTGGCATCCAGACCGTGCGGGACGCGTGCGACGGCGAGTCGCTGGCCGCGTTCGTGTGGGCGCTGTTCGAGCGGTGGCGTCGTTTCGGAGAACGGCCCGATGACGCGTGGGCGCTCACGGCGGTCGGGTGGTTCGGCGACGACGGCGCCGCGCGGCGCCTCGCCCCCGTCATACGCGCCTGGCCGGGCGAGAACGGCCACCACAAGGCGGTCAAGGGCCTGGACGTGCTGGCGCTGATCGGCACCGAGGCCTCGCTGATGCTGCTGGACGGCATCTCGCACAAGGCCCCGTTCAAGGCGATCAAGAAGCGGGCCGAGGAGAAGATCCAGGAGGTCGCCGCGCGGCTCGGGCTGACGGGCGAGCAGCTCGCCGACCGCCTCGTCCCCGGCATCGGCCTGGACCCGGACGGCGGCATGACCCTCGACTACGGTCCCCGGCGCTTCGTCGTCGGGTTCGACGAGCAGCTCAAGCCCTTCGTGACGGACGAGGACGGCCGCCGCCGCGCCGCGCTGCCCAAGCCCGGCGCGAAAGACGACCCGGACCTCGCGCCCGCCGCCCACGCCGCGTTCACGCAGTTCAAGAAGGACGTCCGGGCGACCATGCCGAACCAGGTCCGGCGCCTGGAGCTGGCGATGGTGACCGGGCGCCGGTGGACGCCGCGAGAGTTCACGACGCTGCTGGTGCGGCATCCGCTGGTGTGGCACATCGTGCGGCGCCTGGTCTGGCTCGCGGAGTCGGACGGAGCCGCCCTCCCGTTCCGGCTCGCGGAGGACCGCACCCTCGCCGACGCCGGTGACGACGAGCTGGTTCTCCCCGACGGCGCGCGGGTCGGAGTCGCCCATCCGGTGTCGCTCGGCGACTCGCTCGGCACCTGGTCGGAGATCTTCGCCGACTACGAGATCATCCAGCCTTTCCCGCAGCTCGGCAGGGACGTGCACCGGCTGACCGATGAGGAGCGGCAGGCCGTCCGGCTGGAGCGGTTCGAGGACCTCACCGCCCCCTGGGGCAAGGTCGTCGGGCTGGAGCGGCGGGGCTGGCGGCGCGGCACGCCGCTGGACAACGGCACCGAACGCTGGGTCTCCCGTCCCGTCCCGGGCGGCCTGCACCTCGTGGTCGAACTCGATCCGGGAATCCAGGTCGGCTGGGGCGACGGCAACGACGACCAGGTCCTCCGCACGGTGCGGCTCGCCGACGAGCCGAGCGACCACCACCCCTGGGAATCCGGCTCCGCGCACCGGCTCGGCGAACTGGACGAGGTGACCGCCTGCGAGATCCTGGCGGACCTCAGCTCGATCACCTGACATCGCCCACCCGGAACACGCGGAAGGCCGCTGTCCTGCGAGCGGAGGCCTCCCTGCGCGAAGAAGCGGGTCCGGCAGCGCCGGACCCGCTTCGTGTAGGCGGCGGTCAGATCACCTGGACGGCGACCAGATCACCGCGGCTGGTGGGCCGCGTGGCGCAGGGCCCGCATGACTTCTCGATGCGGGGTGCCCGGCTTGACCTCGACGACCAGGTCCTTGTAGGAACCGTCGTCGATCACAACGTTGAAGACCGCCTCCACCGTCTCCGGCTCCGGGTGCGCCCCCGGCTCCGGCTTCGGCTCGGGCTCTTCATCGCTGTAGTTGATCTGTTCGAGGGCCTCCCACACGGCTGCGGCGGGGTCGATGCTCTGGGGATAGACACGTCGTCCCATTCGTTCTTTGCCTCGCATTTCGGTTCGGTCCCGCAAGCGGGACGGCCTGGGAGAGACCGTCCTGGCAGAGGAGAACGACGCCATTCGGTGCCGCGTCGGAGCACTGCTGTGAAAGGCACAGTTCGGAGCCTGGGCCGCGTGGGGTGGGCGAGGGTGCGGACGCTCGGTCGAGCTCCTGGACTCGGAAGTCGCCCCTACAGAAACGGGCGAGGCCCCTTCCGGAGATTCCGGAAGGGGCCTCGCCTTTGCGCTTCTTCGGTGCGCGTCAGCCGCCTCAGCGGTTGTACTGACCGAAGTCGTACTCCTCCAGCGGGACGGCCTCGCCGGAGCCCTGGCCGAAGGCGTACTCGGCGCCGTCGTCGTAGGAGCCGACGGAGTACACCGCCGCCTTCGCCTCCTCGGTCGGCTCGACCCGGACGTTGCGGTACTGCGGCATGCCGGTACCGGCCGGGATGAGCTTGCCGATGATGACGTTCTCCTTGAGGCCGAGCAGCGGGTCGCTCTTGGCGTGCATCGCGGCCTCGGTGAGCACCCGGGTCGTCTCCTGGAAGGACGCCGCCGACAGCCACGACTCGGTCGCGAGCGAGGCCTTGGTGATGCCCATCAGGACGGGGCGGCCGGCGGCGGGGACCCCGCCCTCGGCCACGACGTTCCGGTTCGTCTCCTCGAAGATCGGCCGCTCGACCAGGTCACCCGGGAGCAGGTCGGTGTCGCCCGACTCCAGGATGTTCACCCGCTTCAGCATCTGGCGGACGATGATCTCGATGTGCTTGTCGTGGATCGACACGCCCTGCGACCGGTACACCTCCTGCACCTCCTGGACGAGGTGGAGCTGCACGGCGCGGGGACCGAGGATGCGCAGCACCTCGTGCGGGTTGATCGCACCCGCGATGAGCTGCTGGCCGACGCCCACGGCCTCGCCCTCCTTGACCAGGAGGCGGGACCGCATCGGCACCGGGTAGGCGATCTCGTCGGAGCCGTCGTCCGGGACGATGACGACCTTGCGGGCCTTCTCCGTCTCGTCGATCTTGACGCGGCCGGCGACCTCGCTGATCGGGGCCACACCCTTGGGGATGCGGGCCTCGAACAGCTCCTGGACACGCGGCAGACCGTGCGTGATGTCGCCGCCCGCCACACCGCCGGTGTGGAAGGTGCGCATCGTCAGCTGCGTGCCGGGCTCGCCGATGGACTGCGCGGCGATGATGCCGACGGCCTCGCCGACGTCCACGCGCTTGCCGGTGGCCAGCGAGCGGCCGTAGCAGGCGGCGCAGACACCGATCTTGGCCTCGCAGACCAGGGCGCTGCGGGTGCGGACCTTCTCCACGCCCGCCTCGACCAGGCGCGTCACGACCGCGTCGGACAGGTCGGTGTCGGCGGGGAAGATGACCGTCCCGTCGACGACGACGTCCTCGGCGATGGTGCGGCCGACCAGGCTCGTCTCCGAGGTGGCGAGCTTGACCAGGGTGCCGTCCTGCAGCCGGTCGGCGACCTCGAAGGGGATCGTGCGGTCGGTGCCGCAGTCCTCCTCGCGGACGATGACGTCCTGCGCGACGTCCACCAGGCGCCGGGTCAGGTAACCCGAGTCGGCGGTCCGCAGCGCGGTGTCGGCCAGGCCCTTGCGGGCGCCGTGCGTCGAGATGAAGTACTCGACGACCGACAGGCCCTCGCGGAACGACGACTTGATCGGACGCGGGATGGTCTCGCCCTTGGGGTTGGAGACCAGGCCACGCATACCGGCGATCTGGCGGAGCTGCAGCGGGTTGCCTCGGGCGCCCGACTGGATCATCATCCAGATCGGGTTGGCCTTCGGGAACGCCTTCTCCATGTCCACCGCGACGTCCGCGGTGGCCTTGTTCCAGATCTCGATGAGCTCCTGCTTGCGCTCGTCGTCGGTGATCAGGCCGCGGTTGAACTCCCGCTGCACCTTCTCGGCGCGCGCCTCGTAGCCGCCCAGGATCTCCGCCTTGTTGGGCGGCGTGATGACGTCGTCGATCGCGATCGTGACGCCGGACCTGGTCGCCCAGTGGAACCCGGTGCTCTTCAGCGCGTCCAGCGCGTTGGCGACGGCCACCTTCGGGTAGGTCTCCGCCAGCTCGTTGACGATCGCCGAGAGCTGCTTCTTGCCGATCTCGTCGTCGACGAACGGGAAGTCGTCCGGCAGCGTCTCGTTGAACATCGCGCGGCCGAGCGTCGTCTCCAGCCGGTAGGGCCGGCCGGGCTCGTAGCCCTCGGGCGCCTTCCAGCCGCGCGGCGGCGGGACGTCCTTGAGCCGGATCTGGATCCGGGCCTGCAGGTCCAGCTCGTGCCGGTCGTAGGCCATGATGGCCTCGCCGATCGAGCCGAACGCGCGGCCCTCGCCGACCGCGCCGTCCTTCTGCGTCGTCAGCCAGTACAGGCCGATGACCATGTCCTGGGTGGGCATGGTGACGGGCTTGCCGTCCGACGGCTTCAGGATGTTGTTGGTCGACAGCATCAGGATCCGCGCCTCGGCCTGCGCCTCGGCGGACAGCGGCAGGTGCACCGCCATCTGGTCGCCGTCGAAGTCCGCGTTGAACGCGGTGCAGACCAGCGGGTGGATCTGGATGGCCTTGCCCTCGACCAGCTGCGGCTCGAACGCCTGGATGCCGAGCCGGTGCAGGGTCGGCGCCCGGTTCAGCAGCACCGGGTGCTCGGTGATGACCTCTTCCAGCACGTCCCACACGACCGGGCGGGCCCGCTCGACCATCCGCTTGGCGGACTTGATGTTCTGCGCGTGGTTGAGGTCGACCAGCCGCTTCATGACGAACGGCTTGAACAGCTCCAGCGCCATCTGCTTGGGCAGGCCGCACTGGTGCAGCTTCAGCTGCGGGCCGACGACGATGACCGAACGGCCGGAGTAGTCGACGCGCTTGCCCAGCAGGTTCTGCCGGAACCGGCCCTGCTTGCCCTTGAGCATGTCGGACAGCGACTTCAGCGGACGGTTGCCCGGCCCGGTGACCGGGCGGCCGCGGCGGCCGTTGTCGAACAGCGCGTCGACGGCCTCCTGCAGCATCCGCTTCTCGTTGTTGACGATGATCTCGGGAGCGCCGAGGTCGAGCAGGCGCTTGAGCCGGTTGTTGCGGTTGATCACCCGGCGGTACAGGTCGTTCAGGTCGGACGTGGCGAACCGGCCGCCGTCCAGCTGGACCATGGGACGCAGGTCCGGCGGGATGACCGGGATGCAGTCCAGCACCATGCCGAGCGGGCTGTTGCGGGTGTTGAGGAACGCCGAGACGACCTTCAGCCGCTTGAGGGCGCGGGCCTTCTTCTGGCCCTTGCCGGTGCGGATGATGTCACGCAGCTTCTCGGCCTCGGCGTCGAGGTCGAAGTTCTGGAGCCGCGCCTGGATGGCCGCGGCGCCCATGCCGCCCTCGAAGTACTTGCCGAAGCGGTCGCGCATCTCGCGGTAGAGCAGCTCGTCGCCCTCCAGGTCCTGGACCTTGAGGTTCTTGAAGCGGCTCCAGACCTCGTCGAGGCGGTCGAGTTCGCGCTGCGCGCGGTCGCGCAGCTGCTTCATCTCCCGCTCGGCGCCGTCGCGCACCTTGCGCTTCTGGTCGGCCTTCGCGCCGGCCTCCTCCAGCTCCGCCAGGTCGCCCTCCAGCTTCTGCTGGCGGGCCTCGACCTGCGCGTCGCGGGCCTGCTCGATCTGCTGGCGCTCCACGGAGATGTGGGCCTCCAGCGTCGGCAGGTCGCGGTCGCGCCGCTCGGCGTCCACGCTGGTGATCATGTAGGCCGCGAAGTAGATGATCTTTTCGAGATCCTTCGGGGCCAGGTCCAGCAGGTAGCCGAGCCGGGACGGGACGCCCTTGAAGTACCAGATGTGCGTGACGGGCGCGGCCAGCTCGATGTGGCCCATCCGCTCACGGCGCACCTTGGCGCGGGTCACCTCGACGCCGCAGCGCTCACAGATGATGCCCTTGAACCGGACGCGCTTGTACTTGCCGCAGTAGCACTCCCAGTCGCGGGTAGGACCGAAGATCTTCTCGCAGAAGAGCCCGTCCTTCTCCGGCTTGAGGGTCCGGTAGTTGATCGTCTCCGGCTTCTTCACCTCGCCGTGCGACCACTGGCGGATGTCGTCGGCGGTCGCCAGACCGATGCGAAGCTCGTCGAAGAAGTTGACGTCAAGCAACTGTTTTCCCCTTGAGTTCTCAGACCTCGTCGACGCTCATCGCGCCCTCGTTCGGACGGCGGGAGAGGTCGATGCCGAGCTCCTCCGCGGCGCGGAAGACGTCCTCGTCGGTGTCGCGCATCTCGATGGAC